>JADLFY010000143.1 GCA_020849575.1 Candidatus Peregrinibacteria bacterium | reverse complement strand
GCCATTGGACATTCTCGCTGGGCAACTCATGGTGGCGTTACAGAAATAAATGCACACCCGCATTTCAATGCTAACCATTCTTTGGGAGTGGTACACAATGGCATTATCGAAAATTACTCCGAAATCAAAGCTGACCTGGAATCCAAAGGTTATCAATTTATCAGCCAAACTGATACCGAATCAATTGTCCATTTAATTGACTTCCATTTACGCAGCATGCCTCTGGAAAAAGCCATCAAACAGGCTATGCAGGAAATGCATGGTCGCTATGCTATTTTGGTAATTAAAAAAGATGAACAAAAAATTATTGCAGCCAGAAGAGGCTCTCCTTTAATTATAGGCATTGGGAAAGAGGAATTCTTTGTTGCTTCTGATATCCCTGCTTTTTTGGCTTATACCAATCAGGTAAATTATTTGGACGATGATCAAATGGTTATCATTGATTCCACTGGACCAAAATTTTTCGATTTAAAAAACAATCAGCCTATTCAGAAAAGATTAATTACCATCGAATGGCAGGCTGCTCAGGCCGAAAAGGGTGATTATCCGCATTTCATGATTAAGGAAATCATGGAACAAAAAGAAACTATTCGCCGGGCTTTGGAACAGGACGATCAGGAAATTCAGAAAATTGCCGCTGCCATTAAAGGTGCTTTTGGTACTTATCTGGTCGGCTGCGGAACAGCCGGGAAAGTTTGTCTGGCTGCCACTTACCTCTTTTCCCATATCGCCAAAAGACATGTCAATTTTGCCGTAGGATCAGAATTTTCCAGTTTACAGGATTTCATCAAAGACCGTTCATTAATGATTGCCGTCTCACAAAGCGGTGAAACAGCCGACACTCTGGAAGCCATTCATGCAGCCAAATCCAAAGGAGCAAAAGTACTTTCTGTCATCAATGTCAAAGGCTCTACTATGGACAGAGAATCCGATTTTGCCCTGCAAATTAAAGCCGGCCCGGAAAAAGCTGTGGCTTCCACCAAAGCCACTACTGCCCAAATGGCCATTCTCACCCTGCTGGCTCATGCCTGTATCGATCAATTGGAAGAAGGCAAAAAACTGCTTCTGGACACGCAAAGCCAAATTAATGACATGCTCAATCCACGTTATGAAGACCATATACGTACATTGGCTGATCAAATCGCCAAAGTCGAATCCATGTACATTATTGGTAAAGGGGTAAATTATGCCATGGCTCTCGAATCAGCCATTAAATTACAGGAAATTTCCTATATTCACGCCGAGGGTTTTGCCAGTGGTGAACTAAAACATGGTCCCATTGCTTTGATCAGCCAGGATACACCAGTAATAGCGCTTATTTCCAGCGACCAGACACGTAAAGATGTTCTCAATAACTGTCAGGAGGTCAAAGCCCGCGGAGCCTATGTAATAGGCGTAGCGGCTGAAAATGATCCGGTTTTTGATTATTGGATCAAAGTGCCTGATGCAGGAGAAGCTCAGGGCATTGTAAATATCATACCCATTCAACTTTTGGCGTATCATCTGGGACTTTTACGTAAAAATGACCCGGATATGCCACGTAATTTAGCCAAGAGTGTGACAGTGAAATAGAAATCCAGTAATTGACAAAATAAAGGTTTTAATGTTTAATAAACACTATTTCGCATATTCGCCTCCCTTTCTAGGGACTAGAATTCAAATAGCTGTTTGAAAAAGGGAAATTATGACCTCTGGAGCAATTCCTCTCAGGCTACCTGCATGCAGAATGACCACTCGGCTTCTCCAACAACAAAGGTTGGATCTCAAATACGAGACTGTTGCCACAGGCAATAGTTCAAAAATCTACGTATGCGCCGAGTTGAACGGCTGGTTTTTCAAAGAATTCCCAGTCGCTGGACCCGGCCGCGAGAACTCTGTGCTACTGACACACAAGCCATCTCAGTTCGACATCACCAGCCGACCAGTCTGGTTCAACCAACTGCGCAAAGGCAATCTTCGCCTGATCGGTCACGATCTTCTGGGCGATCCGCCACGCGAAGACTGGTTCTGCCAGGTCTTCGGCGACTCAGGCCTGAGGCTGATCGTGCAAGCCATTCGGGCCAATAATTAACTTCCTTCGAACAGAAACACCTTGCTTTCGCCCCCACGTTGGGCGCTGGAGAGCAAGGTTTTTCGCTATGACTTCTTGAACTGTTTTTAATGGCTTTTTTGTGCTATAATAAAAGGATTTAAAAACAAAAATTGCGTCATGCCCAATTTCTTCTTTGGAGCCTCTCTCTCAGCACATCAGGTAGAAGGTGAAAATATCCACTCAGACTGGTGGGAATTTGAACAAAATATTCTCAAACCAGAAGGTAAAGATGTTTCCGGTCAGGCCACCAATCATTGGGAACTTTATGAAACTGATTTTCATCTAGCTCATCAACTGGGACATAATGCCCATCGTTTATCATTGGAATGGGCCAAAATCGAACCTGTACAGGGACAAATCGATTATGATGTGATCAAACACTATAAAAAAGTTTTTGAATCACTTGATAAAAACAAATTGACTCCCATCGTCACACTTTTCCATTTTACCTTACCCAAATGGTTTGCGGATAATGGCGGCTTTGAAAACAAAGATAATATCAGACATTTTGTTAATTATTGTAAATTCATTGGCACAACTTTTCGTGATGAATTGAAATACATTATCACCATCAATGAACCGGAGATCTACGCTTATCATGGCTATTTAATCAAAAAATGGCCTCCTCAAAAAGACAAATATTCTCTTTTCAACAAAGTACTCAAAAACCTGGCCAAGGCCCACAATCAGGCTTATGATGATCTCAAAGCCATTAAACCGGATTTCCAGGTTGGTGTAGCCAAAAATAATCAGGTATTCCGACCTGACCGTCCCACTAATATTTTCGACAATTTAATTGCCCTGTTTTTCCGCAAACATTGGAATTTTTATTTTTTGGATTTAATCAAACACCGACAGGATTTTATCGGTTTGAATTATTATTTTTATCGTTGTGTCAGAGCTGATATTCATTTGATCGAACAGTTCTGCCAGGTGTCTTACCCTACCAGCAGAAAAACCGACATGGACTGGGAAGTATATCCAAAAGGACTTTATCTGATGCTCAAAGAAATTTATAAACGTTACAAAAAGCCGATCATTATCACTGAAAATGGCGTAGCTGATCACCTTGATATGCTCCGCGAAGACGTGATCAAAGAAGGTTTAGATTGGATTTTCAAAGCCAAAGAAGAAGGAGTTGAAGTATTTGGCTACATGCACTGGGCACTAACCGATAATTATGAATGGGACAGTGGTTTTGATCCAAAATTTGGTTTGATTAAAATTGATTATAAGGATAATTTTGTAAGGACTATCAGGCCATCGGGCTTACTCTACCGTGACCTGATTAAAAAATATCAAAAACAACTGGGTGAAAAATAAATATGGACTTAACCACTCAATATCAACAAACAGCGCAGAAACAACTCGACTATGTCGATGCTGTCAGCAAAGCTTTTGAGCAGAAATGCAATGAATTAAAAAGTAATTGTGAAAAATCCATTAGTGCTCTCGATTCCAAATCTCCCACCAGAATGGAGCAGGAAACCAATTTAAAAATGCAGCTGAAAACAGATTTACAAACTGTTCTGCAACAATATGAAACTGAAATACGTAAAAGTTTCAGCCACAATCTGGACGATCTGGAAAATATTTACCGCGAAAAAGAAAAGGAAAGAATTGCTGAAATTGAAAAGATGATTTTAACTTTATCTTAATGAAATTTACTTTTTTCCAGACTACTGCCCCCAACTTATTTCTTTCCAAAAGATTGATTTTTCAGGGTGTAGACAAAGCCCCGCCATCACCAGAAGATTTCAAAAATAAAGAAAAACAGAGTTCCGCCGCCGAAGTTGCCAGCCAGTCCCCCAGCCAGATTTTCAATGACACCATCAGCGCCGGCTCAGCTATCAAAACCAGATACAATAGCGGTACAACCGCTCTGGCCAATCTGGTCAAAACCGATCCGATGTTTACCGGTCAGGGCATTATCCCCAGCACTTCCAATACAGGCACCAATCCCAATGACCCAAATGCCGCAACCACCACCAAAAAGACCAAAAAACAAAAATAATGTTCAATAAAAAAACTAAAATCGTCTGCACACTGGGACCGGCTACCCTCGCCACCAATACACTGGTCAAACTAATTCAAAACGGCATGAATGTAGCCCGCCTGAATTTTTCGCATGGAGATTATGCTGAACAGCTCGAATTAATAAACAATATTCATCAGGCCGAAAAAATCACCGGTCAAACCGTTGCCATCATGCAGGATCTCCAGGGACCCAAAATCCGCTTGGGAGAATTACCGGAACAAGGTGTTACTATCAAAACCGGCGAAAAATTCATTCTCGATACCGGTACTAAAATCTTTCATCAACAGGGAAAAGTTATCCCGGTTCAATATCAGGATTTACACAAAGATGTCAGTAAAGACGATATTATTTTGATTGAAGACGGTTTGATAAAAACTCGAGTAGTTTCAGTGAAAAAAACACAAATCACCGTACGTTCTCTCACTCCAGGAATACTCAAAACACATAAAGGCCTCAATGTTCCTACCGCTTCGATCAGCGCAGATCCTCTGACCAAAAAAGATTTGGCCGATCTTAAATTTGGTTTAAAACATCAGGTTGATTTGATTGCGCTTTCTTTTGTGCGTCATGCCAAAGATATTGAGAGACTGAGAAAATTAATTCGGAATTATGGTAGTGAAGCCAAAATTATCGCCAAAATCGAAAGACATGAAGCTTTAAAAAATCTGGAAAAAATTATTCAGGCAACTGATGGAGTAATGGTTGCCCGTGGCGATCTGGGAGTAGAAACTCCGGCTGAAGAAGTTCCTATTGCTCAAAAAATGATGGTTAGATTATCCGGTAAAATGGGTAAACCCGTAATCATCGCTACAGAAATGTTACAATCAATGATTGAAAAACCCAGAGCCACTCGCGCTGAAATCAGTGACGCTGCCAATGCAGTTTTTGACCACACCGATGCTCTGATGCTTTCCAATGAGACTGCTGTAGGCAAATATCCGGTAGAAGCAGTCCGAACTCTCGCCACTGTTG
The DNA here is from genome assembly GCA_020849575.1 of Candidatus Peregrinibacteria bacterium. Classification (GTDB taxonomy): domain Bacteria; phylum Patescibacteriota; class Gracilibacteria; order UBA1369; family UBA1369; genus JADLFY01. Next base: position 4,057 of record JADLFY010000143.1, on the reverse strand, counting down.
CCGAGAAAATCGAAAAATTCCAAAAAACCAATAAATTCACCCGCCTGAGACTTTATGATTTTCAGGAACCTGATCCCAATGAAATCTGCCACATGGCCACCAAGCTTGCTGATGAAACCGAAGCAGCTTTGATAGTTACCGTTACAGGAAAAGGTTTTACTGCCAGAGAGGTTGCCAAACAAAGATCTTTCACTCCGATTTTGGTTATCACTCCGGATCAAATCGTCAAGAGGCAATTACAATTGGTCTGGGGTATTAATAAAATCATTATCAGCAAAGTTCAAAAACCTGAAGAAATCGCCTCTTTACTCAAAAAAAATAAACTGGTTAAAAAAGGTCAAAAAATTGTTATTGTCAGTAATGCTTCCAGTCAGGAAAGACAAATTTTCCTCAAACAAATTTAATTTCAATCTTTCAGCCAAAAGCTTATAATCAAAGCCGAATCTAATTTTCTATTTTGAAAATACTCGGCATAGATCCAGGTTATGGTACTACCGGTTTCGGTATTATTGAAAGCGATGGAAACAGCTTCCTCCCGCTGGAATTTGGTGTAATTACTACCAAATCCGGCTTACCACTTGCTACCAGAATCATGGAAACCATTATTGATCTGAGCAAACTGATCGATGAATTTCACCCGGACGAAATTGCCCTGGAAGAAATATTTTTCAGTAAAAATGTTACTACTGCACTCCAGGTAGCAGAAAGCCGTGGAGCCATAATTTATGAATTGGGACGACGAAAATACCAGGTCAGTCAATACAAACCCAATCAGGTCAAAATGGCTGTTTGTGGATTTGGCAATGCCCCCAAAATTCAGATTCAACAAATGGTTAAATTAATGCTAAACTTGGAGCAAATACCTAAACCCGACGATGCAGCCGATGCTTTGGCCATTGCCATTTGCCACGCCGTGCATCATAAAAATCAAAAACTAAATCTACAATGATTAAAAACCTGTTCAGACTTATTTTCCTGCTATTTGCTGCCGCTATCATCTCGGCCATTCTTTATATTTTCAATTTGCCTCCATTTCAGACTCCCTTGGCAACCATCAAATCAGATCCAAATTCCATTGCTGAAGAAGAAAAAAATTTACCTCCTGAATTAAAAGATAAAGTCGGCCGTGACAAAAGTTTTGAGGAAATCATGACGAGAGCAGCTCAGCTGGAACAAAACGGTTTCCCTGCCCTCGCCATTGCCCAATATCAGGAAGATTATAAAAAAAATCCCAATAATCTCACTCCACTCTATGAAAGAGGCAAAGTACACTTGCGTAACAATGCCCCGGCCAAAGCAGAAGAAATTTATCGACAAATCCTGGAAAAACAACCAAATAATACTGATGCCAAAGTTTACTTAGGCAGATCACTTTTACAGCAGCGTAAAATCAGTGAGGCCAAGACTATTTTTGATGCTATTACTGATAATACCCAGACCGTCAAATATTATCAGGGCATTATAGCCGCTTATTTTGGTGAAAATGATCAGGCTCAAAGTTTACTTAATCAATCAATCAGCATTGGCGGATCAGATGATTTAAAAGCCAAAGCCAATAATTTTCTGGGAGCTTACAACGAATACAAATTTAATACTGAATCTACTGAATTACATTTAAAAGTACTGTTGGCCAGAAGTTTCAATCAATGCGGCGAATACGAAATGGCCATCCCACTGTTATTTGAAGTAAACAAACAAAAACTCGATTATCGTGATGCCTGGATTTTACTAGGATATGCCTATCTCCAAACCGGCAAATATCAGGACGCCATTGAGGCACTGGAAAGAGCCAAAGTATTGGACAATCAAAAACCAGAAACGCTCTTTTATCTGGGACTTGGTTACTACAGCTTGAATAATTTCAAGGAAGCCGAAGCAAATTTAAGTAAAGCCAAAGAATTCGGTTTTGAACCACAGATTTTAGTCGATCAAAAATTGGCTGAAATTTATCTGGAACAACAAGATTACAGCAAGTCTGCTGCCAATTACGAAAAAGTATTGGCTCTCAATTCCGAAGATGTAAATTATTTTGTCAGACCAATCTGGATTTATATTGAAAAATTAAAACAACCTGACAAAGCTCTTGCTCTCGCCCTAAAAGCCGCCCAATCACATCCAAATTCCGCCATGGCTCACAATCTGATGGGCTGGACATTGATTTACAACAATCAACTCGGCAAAGCCGAAGCCCACCTAAAATTGGCCATGGCTTTGCAACCTGATCTCGATGCGGTTTATCTCAATTATGGTTTACTACTGGAAAAACGCAATTTACCTCAAAAAGCACTGGTTTTTTATAAAAAGGCCCATGCCCTGGGCCAGGGTGATGGCGTCGCGGCCTCAGCCGCGACGCGTTACAATCAGTTATTAGCGACCATCAATCAAACTCAATCCGCCAAAACTCTTCAGGCCAATACTTTAAGTCAATAAACATGCCGCAAATTTTCTTCAGTATTTTTCTCTTTATTGTCGGCTGTTGTTTTGGAAGTTTTTTAAGCGTATTTATCACCCGAAGTGTAGAGGGTAAAAAGGGAATTGTTGGCGGACGATCAAGCTGTCCTCACTGTCACAAACAATTAAAAATCTATAATCTCATTCCTCTCTTCAGCTGGCTTTGGCAAAAGGGCAAATGCACTTTCTGTCATAAAGCAATCTCTCCCATTTATCCTGCCCTGGAACTGGTCACTGGTTTACTTTTTCTGAACAACTTTTTTTTCCTGCAATTCGGCGACTTCCCCATACTCAAATACGCTGAACTTTATTCCTTCTGGTTTTGGGTTAAATATACCTACCTCTGCTTGTTAAATTTCTCTCTGCTTACCCTTTGTTTCAGCGACCTTCTTAAACAGGAAATTCCCAATTCATTTCTAATGATCTGGATTTTAATCACCCTGCCCTTCCCAATACTGCAAAATCTTCAGGGTATACTTACCGCTCCAGTATTAATCGACTTAAGTCTGGCCCTCCTCAGCAGTCTTATCTTTTTCGGAGGACAATATGTCATCTCCAAAGGTAAATGGCTGGGTAGTGGGGACATATATATAGCAATTGGTATGGCCCTTTTACTTGGCTTTAAACTGAATATTCTAGCCATAATATGCAGTTATCTGATTGGAGCAGCCATTAGTCTAATCTTAATTTTTTCTCAAAAAATCAAGGCAAAAAAGCCAATTGCTTTTGCACCTTTCCTTTGTCTTGGTACACTAATCGCGATTTATGTCGGTAACGACCTGATTAACTGGTATTATCTTTCTTTTATAAATCTATGAAAACTGTCATTTTGGCGGGAGGAGCCGGCACCAGATTATGGCCAATGAGCCGCCAAAAAAAACCGAAACAATTCCAGCCATTGGTAGGTGAAGAAAGTATGCTTGTACAAACCATCAAACGTTTGTCTTTTCAAAAACCCGAAGATATTTATATCGCTACTAACTCTGAATATCGCGATCTGGTCATGGAACAGTCACAAGGCTTGGTGCCTCCAGAAAACATTATTATCGAACCCGCTCTGCGTGACACCGCCCCCTGCATTGGCCTGATTGCCGCAACCATCGCCAAAAAAGATCCCGAAGCAGTTATGGCCGTAATTTATGCTGATCATCTGATTCAGGATTTGGAAGAATTGGCCCAAAAATTACAAATAGCAGAACAGCTGGCCACTTCACAAAACACTTTAAATATCATTGAAGTAAAAGCTTTATATCCGAATATTAATTTAGGTTATGTCAAAATCGGCAAACAAATTGATGAAATAGATGGCGTTCCCATTCATCAATTCGAAAGATTTGTCGAGAAACCCGATTTACCTACAGCCAAAAAATTCCTTCGTTCACAAAGTTATTTATGGAATACCGGATTATTTGTCTGGAAAGTCTCCACCATTCTGTAAAAATTCCGTCAATTTCAACCGGAAACTTTTGCCATTCTTGAAGAAATCAGCAGTGCAACAAATCAGCAAGAATATCAGTCCAAAATGGCCGAACTCTATCCCAAGAGCAATAAAATTTCCATAGATTACGGCATCATGGAAAAAGTCGGCAGTGATGAAGTGCGCATC
>JADLFY010000142.1 GCA_020849575.1 Candidatus Peregrinibacteria bacterium | reverse complement strand
TGCGATGGATGTTGTTTGGTTGCGACCAGGGTTGGTATTGACTATTTATATATTCTATGTTTAAATTTACGGGTCTCGGTTTTGTTAGTGGCCTCATGTTGGGGTTACATGCAGACTGAGCGGAACGAAGTACAAGCAACAAGGGAAACGACACATGTCGAAACAGATCGACGAAGCGGCAGTTCGTGAGAAGTTCAAGGAGGGGTTCAAAACCCTCCGTGGCCCGATGAGCGAGATTGCTCGCCGGGTTCAGGCGGGACGTGAAATCCCGCAGGACTTCGACGGCGAGGAGCTGGTGAAGCTCGTCGCCCTGGGCATCATGCGGAGCGTCATCGTGCGGGGTAAGCCCAATCGGTACGAGCTCTGCGATGGCTTCCAGGAGCTGTTCGCCGATGACGAGCTGGTCTCGTCGTCCCGTCGTAGCACGCCGCCGTCCGGGCGCGTGATGTGCCAGATCGACGACGACCCGACCGAGGTCATTCCGCCGCGCTCGATGCAGCGGATGGCCAAGGACACGTTCGCCGATCTCGGCTGACAACCTACTAGGCTGCTCCGGCAGCCAGAAAGCAGGCAACATCGACCAACTTCCTGTGTCTCCTCAGTGGTAGACGCAGGACGCGAAGCTTAGTATCCGTTCACATTGGCCGTCCGGCCGCGACCCCGATAGGGTGCGCGGCCGGCGGTCTTCACTATGTTTTAGAGCTGATTTTTGAGTGACAAATGTAGCCAGATAACAATTTTCAGTATTGACAAATGTCTGGTTGTCATTAAAATATCAGCGTTCGGGATTTTGCTGATGGAGTCGCGATAAGCGTGATCTCTAAAAGCTGTCCTGTGAACCCGTCACAAACAGAGAGTTGAGTTCAGAAAGATGGCTGAGATCTTTAGTCCACGGGTGGAAGTGAAGCACGAGGGAGCGGACGGACATGTTCGCAAGCCCTACGACACCCAGGTGATCGAAGTGCGGGAGGGCAATGCCCTCGTCGCGCGCGTCCAGTACTGGACGCGCAATGGTGGCCAGACTTTCGAAGTCGAGGTCATCGCGCCCGGCAGTGACGGCATCGTCAAGCCGAGCATCACTTCGAGTGCGACGCTTCGTCCCACTTCGGGACAGGCTCACATGATGAACATCGCAACGATGAACCTTCACCCCGTGCCGCGCAGTCTGTGGCCCGAGGTGGTTGGCTACATCAACGCCTACGTGGGCGAAGTCACCAAGCGCAGCAAGGCGGCCGAGAAGTCGTCCTAGCAGCATGGTGCTGCGATGATCTTAACCCTAGCCTAGGAGGCAGATTGCGTCTACCGACGTATCGAGAAGACCCTTGTATCTCATCGCCGCTCGAGGGGCCGGACATTGAAGTTCGACCGATTCGGACGGCCAAGGCAGCTAAACTCATTTTCCGCTTTCCGGAAGGCGTGACCCGTCTGAAGGGAACGGAAAGGAAGGTGCTCCTCTCCAAGAAGAAGGCCAATGTTTCCACCCTCGAACGCATGTTCGTAGGGGTGGTGGAAGGGCGCGATGTCTACACGCTGCTACAGCACGTGCAGGCAGAGCTGCATCTTCCAGAAGGTTGGGCGCCGACGCGCCCGGGCAAACTCTGAGCCGATCAGAGTGACGGCAAACTGCCCGTCGTTGCGTGTGAACGTGACGGCGGGCGAATCCTAAATTTAATATTCCGATCTCGAAAGATCGGGGCTGATTTTTTAGTGGTTCAAGGTGCGAAATTTCCAATTACATCAGGAAAAAACTACCTATAAAAATGAGCAATACACCAATCAGCTTTTGCCAAAAGGCTTTTTTATTGAATTTTTCTTTAAGCAATTTGGGATGACGATAGTCAATTACCTGGGCGATTATAAAAACAAAAAAGATTTCTATACGATGCAGGAAGGCAACCAGTCCGGCCGGTCCAATCAGGGTTGCTGAAGTGTAAAGCATGGTACAGGAAGCTGCCAAAGCGGCGGCCAAACAAAAATTGACCTGGAGTTTTTGACGGGCGCGGAAAACTTCTTTGCGATGTTTGAAAAGATAAGGAAGGGAAAAAATGAAAACACCCCAGCCCACCCAGAAAAGTACATTGAGAGGATTGGAGCTTTCCAGACTGAGACCTTTGGCCAGCAGATTTTTGGTAGCGAAAAGTATGGCGGCCAGCGACATAAAGATAATAGCCTGGCGGGCAATGAATTTATGACTGATATTATCGAAAGCTTCGATAGTCATACCGAGCAGGATTATGCCGATGCCAATAAATTGCAGAATGGTGTGGGCTTCCTGAAAAAATAGGCTTGCTCCAACCACGATAATCATTGGACCAAGGGAGAGTATTGGTACAATACGGGTGACTTCGGCCCGGGCAATAGCCTGATAATAAAAATGCATGGCCAGAATGTAAATTGCTCCGGCTAACAGACCAAAAAGTATAACAGTACTATCCAGTGAAACGGTCTGACTGATCAGGGCAGGGGTACAAAACATGATCAAAGCAAAAACACCCCAGATACCCAATAAACTATCGGGTTGTTTGGTGTCGTTTTTGAGAAAAAAACGGTCGAAAACATTGCTGATTGCTTCAATTCCGGCTGCGGCTAAAGTCAGGAGTATCCAGTTCATTGTATTTTTGTTTTTTTGGATTAAGATATCGGTGCTTTTAGATCAATTTAACATATGGAGAGAAAAAGAAAAATTTTGGCGGCATTAGCCGATTTGAAACAGGAAGTGGCTGGTCCGGTGCCAGTAGGTATCATCAAGTCTTGGCAGGACAGTAAAAGGTCGGCACAGGCACAAAGTGAAATTTTGAAACCGTTTGAACGTGAAGGTTATTTCGTGACTTCGGATTCATCCGGGTTATCCCGTTTGACAGCTGAGAGATCTTTGCTGGAGGTGATGAAAATGGTCAGTGAACCAAAGGAAATTATTTATAATCTGGGTCGGGAAATCGGTGGCAAAGGTGTTGGTATCTGGGCAGCAGACAATACAGCGATGTACTATGATGCCAGCGGTGTGAAAGCTGAACAGTTGGTGGAAAAAATGGCGGCAGCTCAAAAACAGATTCACAGCGGGCCATTGCAAATTGGTATGGGCATACATAAAGGAAGATTTTGGGAGTTGGGAAATTCTTTATTTGGAGAGGAAGCGGATTTGATTGAAAATATTTCTGAGGATTTTACTGAAGCCAAAGAAATTATTCTGTCAGAAAGTGTATGTAAGGATTTGGGGGGTAATTGGAAAGATTTTTTACTGCATCGTGAAGATTTGGCTGATTTTAAGATGCCTTTTTATAGTTTGAATTATGATAATCTGGGTGACTCTTCAGGTTTTGACCAAAAGTTTTTGAATGAACCTTCACCTGAGCATTTCTATCCGTTTCCATTCAGCAGTGATTTCTTTGTGGCTTTGAAAAAAGTACGGGATTTCAGTTCGGATCAAGCGGTCAGATCAATGGATAAATTTTTCCGTAATAAAGTGGTGATTTTGATTAAAACCTATCATCATAAAGAACGCTTTTTGCTGCAGGAATTAACTGAATGGGTGGTGGTCAATGCTATCTGGAATGAAATAGTAACTAAATATGATGTGGAAGTAGTGAAATCCAATGGAGATCTGGGAATTTTTGTGGCAGATAAGGACAGTGAAGCGGTCGAATTTGCCGAGGATTTGCTGATGTCCAGCCGTAGTGTCAATGATACGGTTTCAATTGGTTTGGCGCGTGGTGATGTCTTGCTTTTCAATCTTGATGGTGGAGGAAAAGATATTGCGGGGGGCGCGGTAAATATTGCTTCGAAAATTTCTGAAGATGTTCCTGAGCGAAATTCTCTTTATATCGAGGCGTCAGTGGAGGTTCCGGTAAATCATGCCTCCAAGTATGAAAACTTTGCTATAGAGAAATCTAAAGTGATTATAGGAGGGTTGAAATTTAAGAAATAATCTATTTAAGAAAATTTGTATGGATTTGAATTATGCAGTCAGTAAATTGGGGAATTATGGATCAGTGGTGGTTTTCTGGCTGGGGAAAAATCTGGTGGGGATGTTTTTTGGCAATAAACCAGCTGAATTTACCAAGGAAATGCAGAAACGTTTTCCAGAATTTCTTTTAGCCAAAGGAGAAAAGTCTGAGGCTGATGATTTTACCAAAAAGGTCTGGAAAGGGGAGGATGTGCAATTTGAGCTTTCCGGGAGTCCGCTGGAGGTAGCGGTTTGGCAGCAATTGGCCATGTTGGATTCCGGGCAAACGGTGAGTTATACCGAATTAGCCAAAAAAGCCGGATTTCCCCGAGCGGTAAGGGCTGTGGCCAGTGCGGTGGGTAGAAATCCGATTTCAGTTTTGATTCCCTGTCATCGGGTTTTGCGCAAGGACGGTTCATTGGGAGGATATCGCTTTGGGCTGCGCCTGAAAAAGGCTATTTTACAAAGAGAAAAAATAGGGATAGAATCTGCAACTACTGCCTAAATTCATTCCTGTGGAAAAGGAGTTGAAACAAAGCAAGCCCAGTAAACAGTTGGATATCCTGGTGAGACCAACGCCTGTTTTGTTATTTGCCAAAATTCTGGTGGTTCATAGTATATTAGCGGTTTTTATGGCTTTGTCTCTGTCAATTCCGCAGTTTTTTACCGGGGTGGCTTCCTTGGAAATGATTGATAATTTCCGGATTTCTGCTCTGCTGATACTGATGTTGATTGGTGAAGTGGTGACTCTGGTGATTTTGGCCCATTGGCTGACAGAATTCTATGTTCTGAAAAATGATTCTTTGACCCATCGTTATGGGATTTTTATCAAACATAAAAGAGTGCTGATGATCAAACAGGTGGTGGAAGTTTTGATGAAACAGGGCTTTTTTGGAAAGGTATTCAATTATGGAACTATCACACTAACCAGTTTGCAAGGTAATGAAGGAGTGTTTTTGAAAAAGGTGGAAAATCCTGGTAAATACTTCAAGATACTGCGGGATATGAGTGTTTCATTATCAAATCAGCGCGCTCTGAATATTGATCATCATCTGGACCATTTGAATCCGGGTAAAGTCAGTCAGCAAATACGTGAACATGCCAGCCGGCTTTAAGCTTTTTTCTTTTCAAAGTTGAGGGCACAGGAATTGATGCAGAAACGATTGCCGGTTTTGGTTGGTCCATCCGGGAAAACGTGCCCCAAATGGGCTCCACAGTTTTTGCAAACTACTTCGATGCGACGCATGCCATGGGATTCATCTTCGATTAATTCGACATTTTCTTTGTTCATTGGTTCATCAAAGCTCGGCCAACCTGTACCGGAATCGAATTTGGCATCAGAAGAAAATAGCTGATTACCGCAGACCACACAGCTGTAATGGCCTGTTTCGTGATTATTGAGATATTCCCCGCTAAAAGGTGATTCAGTGCCTTTGTTTTGTGTGACCTGATAGGCTTCTTCGGAAAGTTTTTTGCGTAATTCCGCTTGATTTTCTTTAGCCATGGGATTGGGGTTAAAAAATAGGAAATGAGATAATATGAAGTGGAGAGTGGTGAAGTTTATGCTTTCAGGTTGAAGTGTAGCAGGGTTTCGTCATTGATTAAATCCAGAATTTGACGGGTTTTGTCGAGATTGCCAATTTTGGCCGAATATCTGCTGTGATTTTGATCAGTACTTTTTTCAAAAGCATCATTGAGTTCCAGCAAACGTTTTTTGAGTTGTTTATGTTTGCGAGGCTGAATGAGCAGAGTGGGGAAATCCTTGAGCATTTTGAGGAAATGTTTTTCCAGGCGAGTAGGCTTACGGAAAGCCTGATAGTATTTCTGTAAATGCTGAAGAGATTGTTTGAGTTGAAGGAAATTCTTTTGTTTGAGGGCCAGGATGAGGTCGAGTTGCAGGGTTTGGAAAAGTGTTTCATTTTCACGCAGGGAGGATTCGGCTGATTTGATTGTCTTGATGCGCTGAACGGCTTGGGAGATTTGGTCAGTTTCCAGATAATATTCGGCGATTTGAGCATTGAGAATAACCGGCCATTGTTTGAGGGCGGGGGAGTCAAGATTTTTGAATTGCTGATCCAGTTTGCTGATCAGATTTTCGGCATGAATATGGTCTTTGATTGAAGTGTAAAGCTGCAATTCCAGGGCGGAAGCCTCCATCATCGGGCGGACTACAGCTGGTTGTAAAGTGTCCAGCTGATAGCTTTCGGGAACCTGGCGAATTTTCTCTATAGCCAGAGGGATCTCAGTGAAATGTTTGAGATGTAGTAATAATTCGACCTGTTTGTTAAGCAGGGAAAGGTAGGTCAGGGGATTTTCACGAATGAATTCAGGATTGTATTCGATTTGTTTAATGACTTTTTCGATGGATTGACGGGCTTCCTGATAGTTTTTGTCCTTAAAAATGTGCAGACTATAGAGTAGTTCAGCGCGGAGTATTTGGGCAGGCAGGCTTTCGGCGGACTTTTCTTCGGCCAGGAGAGAATTTTTGTGTAAATTGGTGTAAATGGTTGGGTTTAGGCCGGCGGTTTGATGGAAATGCTCATAAAATGAAGCCTGTATCTCCTGATATTGATGGAGATTATAAATTTTCCCGAGCAGGGAATTTTGTTCTTCAATGGCTTCTAACAGGGCTTTTTTGGAAGTTTCAGAGCCGGGACCAAATTTTTGAAGCAGAAATTGTTTTTTGAATTCGAGGGATTGGAGCAGTTCATGTTGAAAATCTTTTTTGCGGCAAAGAGAAATAATTTTTTCAATTTCGAATTCTGCAATATCAAATAGCTCTTTTTGCAAGAGAATATTTATTTCAGAAAATTTTTGGTGGATTTTGTCAAAATTGGAGGATTGACGATGGAAATTGGTCAAAGATTTTAATAAAATCTGTGTAAGATAGGTTTTGATAACAGGCAACTCTTTTGCTTTGGTGTCAAAAACTTTCTTAATTTCGTTTTTGTCGTGTTTTGACTGTTTCTCTAATTGGTTGAAAAGTTGTAAATAGAGTTTTGGTTGAGAGGACTTTTTTAGAAAATCTCGAAAATACTTCTTTTCTGTTTTGCTCAATGATTTGATAAGCAGATGAAGATTGTCTTTTTTTGCTATGCTCATTTAATTTTTCTTAGGGTTTTTGTAAAAATTTGATTTGATT
>JADLFY010000141.1 GCA_020849575.1 Candidatus Peregrinibacteria bacterium | reverse complement strand
TTGTACCGTCTTCCAGATAAACGTTTCTCAGTTCTCTTTGGTATTTATCAATAGTATCTCCCAGTGCATCTTTTTCCAGCCTGACCTTTTTGCCTTCAATCAGACTTTTGGTTTTGCTGGAGGCTTCCCTGCCAAAACATTGTACCGGTTTGCGTGGATCCACGGTTTCAGGCGTATCAATACCCACCATCCTTACAGTAATATCCTGCCCGCTATCCTCATATACGAAAGTATCTCCATCCACTACTCTCACCACCGAAAAGAGAGCTGCGTCATGAAAAGTATTTGCACCCCCTTCACTGACATTAAAAAATGGCGATATTACGTAAACAAAGAGCATAATAGCCATCACAGCAATCAATTCACCATAGCGCTTTTTCATAAACAGTCTGAATAATTCGTGGCGATAATTTGCTGGTGAATTTCTCATTAATTAAAAGGTGTAACAATAGTTCCATCTCCGAATAGCATGGTTTTTACCTCAGGATTCATCATATCAGGATGCCATGATGGTTCCCAGACAATTTCGATTTTCACATCTTTAACATGTGGTTGTAGTCTGATCATTGCATCAATTTCAGTAGTAATTTGAGGTCCGGCCGGACAACCCATGGAGGTCAAAGTCATGGTAACTATCACTAGTCCTTCTGGATATTCTTCCACATCATAAATTAGCCCCATATCGGTAATCCCCACGCCAGTTTCCGGATCCAAAACCTGATTGATTATATTCAGATAATCCTTCTTGCTCATTAGGGGTTTATAATTCGAATCTTTCTTCATTGGCGAACAGCAACCGCCACCACAGCAGGCTGAACCGTCTTCTTTCCTAACCCCGGGGATCTTTTTACCGGGTTTTTGATAAACGATTTCTTCAATTTGCAAATCATCCTGATCATAATCAAGTTTTTCACCACTCAGATAGGCGTCCATCAGGGTTTTTTCAATCAAATTACCAACATCTTTTTTCTTTTTAGGCATGACTATGTTTGTAAACGGTAATTGCTTTTTTAATACAGCTGAATCCTAGCAAGGCACATTTGATTCTGCCAGGAGAAATCGGGACACCCAGCTTTTCCAAAACCTCTTCATTACTCATTTCCAGAAATTTCTCCATCTCCAGTCCCGCCAATTGTTCTCCAATTATCGAAGTGGAAGCCACACTAATCGCACAACCATCGCCCTCAAATCCGAACCCGGCTATTTTACCATCCTTTATCCGTAAACTCACTTTCACTTTATCCCCGCAAAGCGGATTCAAATCCTCAGCAATGGCATCGGCATGTTCAATTAACCCGGCTTGTCGTGGATTTTTAAAATGATCCAAAATTATTTCTGCGTATATATCCATAATTTATTTGAAAATCGATCTGGCTTTTTTTACAGCAGCAATCAGTTTTTCCACATCCTGTTCAGAATTGTAGAGTGCAAAACTTACTCTTGCACAGGCCGTCAAACCCAGGCTATTCATTAATGGTTTAGCACAGTGGTGGCCCGCTCTGATACAGACTTTTTCCCCGGCCAGAATACTGGCAATGTCATGAGGATGAATACCTTCCATAGTGAAGGAAATTATACTGCTTGCTTCATCCCCCAGCAATTTAACTCCGACAATTTCCGTTAAACCTTTTCTGGCTAATTTCACCAGATTTTTCTCATGTTCCAGTGCGGCTACTCTGTCAATTCCACTCAAAAAATCTATTGCCGCCCCGAGTCCAGCCAGCCCGGCTACATTGGGTGTTCCGGCCTCAAATTTGTGGGGGATGTTCAGCCATTGATCAGGAAGTTCTTTGACCATTCCTCCACCAAATAAAAGTGGAGAAATTTTCTCGGCTAAATTTTTCTTCATATACAAAATACCCGTACCCATTGGCCCATACAGTTTATGTCCGGTAAAAAAGATAGCATCAGCTTCGAGCTTTTTCACCTCTAATTTTAAATGTACTGCAGCCTGGGCGGCATCCAATACCACTATCGCCCCGACCGCTTTGGCTCTGGCAATAATCCTGGTCAAATCCGGTTGAGCACCAGTCACATTGGACATCATGGTAATTGCTACCACTTTACATTTGGCATCAATTTTTTCTTCCAGATTATTTAAATCTAAATTTCCACTCCCATCACCTCCAACCCCATTATCACCAGATTCCTTATCAATTCCTATTACCCTGAATTCCGCACCAGCTTTTTTGGCCGCCTGCTGCCAGGGGATATAGTTGGCATGATGTTCCAGCTCTGTCACCACCACACTATTACCTTTCTTCAAAATTTCACTCATTCCGGCGGCCAGCAGATTCGCTCCTTCAGTAGCATTTTTTACAAAAACAATCTCCTCCGCTTCTGCTCCAATCCATGCAGCTACTTTACTCCGTACTGATTCATAAATTTGATCAGCCTTTTCAGCAATTTCATAAACCCCCCTATGTACATTGGCATTGGCCTCCAGATAAAAATTTCTTTCTGCATCCAGTACGGTCAGTGGTTTTTGAGTTGTCGAAGCATTATCCAAAAAAACCAGCTCCGGCTGCGAATTAAAAATTGGGAATTCAGCTTTGATTTTTTGCCAATCGAATGTCATTTGTGCACAGATAAACAGGGCTTATCTTAGCCTTTTATGCGTATTTTGGCAATACCATTTATTGGCTGAAATAAACAAAACTGGCAAATCCCACTACGGAATCTTTATCATCACCCGCCTCGGAACTGTTCTGATAATTGAGAAAAGCCGGTTGCCAATGCTTGACCAGGGCAATTTCATTTAACAGTGCCAATCCACCAATGGCTGAGGCCTGAACCTCTGCCAGAATTTTTTTGGTATTACCTTCCAGCAGCAGATTAATACTATTTTGATCAAAACTTCTGGCTTTTTCATCACTCAAAAAATGAGAAAAATTGGTACTGATTACAATTAAAGTTTTCTCATCAATTTCACCGGCTATATTTTCTGCCACCTCCTGATAATTCATTTTATTACCAACTAAAATTGGTACCAGCTTGAAATCCCCCAGATATTTTTTCAGAAAAGGAAGTTGTAATTCTATTGAATATTCTTTGGCAAAAGCCATTTCATTTACTGAAAAATCAAAATCATTTTTTAATTCATCAATAAACTCTTTATCCAATTCAATATTGCCATAGGGAGTCTCATAGGCATCCATTTCTGTCATGGCTAGACCACTCACGCTGATAAAATGTGTCACACCAATTACTATCACTCTTTCATATTTTCTGTTAATGACTTTCTGAAAGGCCGCTGAAGCCGTTTTGGCAGTATAAATATAGCCTCCACAGGGCACAATCATGGCCGGTATATTCAATTCACTATAATCTGGGCCCAAGGTTGCGGCCTCAGCCAAAGCCAAATCCAAAGTCCTGTCCAATTCAGCTGGATCTGATGGGTAATAAAGCCCGGCGTACTCTGCTTTTCTGACTTTTAAATCCACTTTTTCTAGAAATTTGACTAAATCAGAAAATTATATCACAACTACAATATTTTCGCCATCAATTTCCACCGGAA
>JADLFY010000140.1 GCA_020849575.1 Candidatus Peregrinibacteria bacterium | reverse complement strand
GGACTATTATCCGCTTCGCCCTGGTCAGAAAGTTTTTTTCTGACTTCACGTTCATATTGAAATTTGAGGCGGGCTTCAAACAGCTGTTTCTGGAACATCTGAATCGAAACCGGATCCGGGGTATCAAGCGAGTATTGCTGTTTTGGAGACAATTTTTTATTCTGTTCGGAGGCCCAGCGTTTGTACATTTCTACTGCACCATTGTTGATGTCAGATACAATAGCCGGATCATTAAGCATTTTTGAACGGACTTCCTGCTTCAAAGCACCACCATCCTCTTCAGTGAAATTTTCATATCTGACCTGCATGGCCTTATCCAGATATTTTTGAGAATAGCGCATGCTGAGCTTCATATCGCCAAGACTGGATTGTTCATCAATCATGAATTGGGCGATGTCGACAAAACCCTGCTCACGTTTCTTGGCATCGAAAGTGTTAATTTTGCCGAAATTATCAAAAAGACGTTCGGATGGCCAATCGGGCCTTTCTTCACCGTCAGCATTTTTGAATTTACCGCCAATGGCATAATGTTTGTCATTAAATTTCTGTAAATCGGTTTTGATTTTGCCAAATTCTTCTTCAAAATCGACCGGCTCACCAGCATCAATTTTCTTTTTCAAGTCATTGATTTTTCGATTGAGCAACTGAATTTCCTCGCCCTGCAGGCCACCTCTACCCTGATCAACTTTTTCTTTTTCAGCAGGAGTCAGGGTATCGTAAGGAACAAAAGGCAGCATCAGTTCACGGAAAATACCAGTAGCGTCCTTGTCCAGACTACGGCTGGGAGTACCATTGGTAACAATACGGCGGACTTCAACAAATTCCATATCTTTTTTCAAATCAACCAGCATATTCAATTTAGCTGAATTGATCTGTTTGATGATTTCGACAGCTGCACCGAGCTGATCGGCACATTTTTTCTGTTCGGCTTCGGGTTTGGACTTAATGGTGTTAATAAATTCGCGAAGTTTGGGTACAGCTTCATCAAGTTTTTTATCTTTCATTAAGCCCATGGCCTCGTAAAACTGACCGGAGAGATTGAGTGCCTCGATTTGCATCTGGGCATCTTTGACATACATTGCATGGACTTTCTGTTCATCTTCATCAAAGCTGGCAGAAAGTTTGATGTAATCCTGGAAAGCTTTGATGGCAGCGGCTGTATCGCCACTTTGCATGGCCGCTACACCGGCGAAATAGTCTTTACCTTTTTCTCCCAAAGTTTGCTTACCAACTTCAATCAAATCTCCAGTTTTGAGAATTTGCATTCTCTGTTTAGACATTTCAGTCTGCACTTCATCTTTCTTTTGAGTAATGATCAAAGCAGCCTGAAGCTCCATTTTATTCTTCACTTCTTCTGGTAAATTGTCCTTGATAAAACGGAAGCCTTTACCTCCATTGATTTCGGAGAATTTTGGATCGTTGGGATTGATAAACTCCACACATTCAGCAAATTTGTAGGTGTCTGAATGTTTTTCATAAATATTTTCTTCTACCAAAATACGCCCTTTGGGATCATGTGGATCAACGATCATTTTGCTTCTGGTCCCAACTACGACGGAATATTCGTGGGTTTGATCAGTACCTGCTTTGGCCGCTTTCTGCATTTCTCTTTCCAGGCGATTGTTGGAAATTTTGGTGAAATTGTCTTTGCAAAGTTTGGAATATTTTTCCAGTTCCTTGAGATTATCGTCATCAATCATGCCCTTTCTGGAGAGAAATACTCCTAGCTGGGCTTCTGCGCTTACCACGAAGGTAAGTAATTTATTCTCTCCTTTGAGGTGATCCTTGAAAGCCTGTGATTCTTCATCTGTACTGGGAGACTGCTTGAGATAATCAGCCTGGTCGTCGACATTGGTTTTCCAAGAAGCTGCCATCTCGGTCAGCATGGTTTTGATTTTTTCATTAACTACCTTCTTTTCAAATTTATCAATTTCTGATTCTCTCACATAAGAGCGCCAGTAGAGACTGTCGAGTTTTTTGGCAAAAGGTTCTCCTGTTTCGTGGACAAATTTACCCTGGAGTTTATAGCCCTGATAGCCGGGTTCTGATTCATCCTTTTTTGCTTCATATTTGAATAAAGGATGGGTTTTGGTGAAATCTTCATATTTCTTTTGCAAAGCTTTGATTTTTTTGACATATTCATCAAAATCTTTACGATCCAGCTGGATGGCATCATTCTTTTTGTTGGATTCTTCAGTTTTTTCCAGTTCAGCCATTTCCTTGGCAAATCCTGCAACTTTTTGCTGAGCATCGTTGTATTCGAGCTGAGCAGAAAGATCGGGATCAAGCTTGGTTTCAACATCGTTTGGTTTGTTTTTTTCCAGTGTACCAATCAGATTGGTCAGACGTTTTTCTACCGGAGCCACAACTGTAGGATAGAAATTTTTGCCAATTTCCTTGAAAATTCCCAGACTGGCTCCACTCGTGTAGCCCACACTGTATTGCTCATAAATGCGGCTGGTGTTAGCAAGACTGGCTTTCAATTCTTTGGAATACTGTTCATAAGCCTGGGCGGAAAGAGGTTTCTTTTCTTTGGCGATGGCAATTTCGATCATACCCAAAGTGGTGTTGGCTTCCTTGTACTCATCTCTCGCACCAATAACATTTGAGCAATCTACCAAATCACTGTTGATAGATTTCCTCATATTTTCGGCCTTGGTTTTGAGCTTAATCTGAAGGTCACCAGCCAAAGTGTAGTTTTTTTTACTGAAAGCTTCATACTGAACTCCCACAGCATCATTCAGTAATTGTTTTTGAGAATAGATGAAATTGATGTTTCCCAGACGGGTCAAATCATCCAGAGCGTCATTAGATTTATTGATATCACTAAGTTTTTTTCGGAATCCTTCCAATTCAGCATATTCGGTCAAAGCGGTTTTTTCCTGAGTCAGCTTGGATTTCACACCATCCTTGAGAGTTTTGAGGGTGGGATATTCTGCTTTTTCTTCTTTGGCAGTTTTGATACGTTGGCCTTCAGTGGCCAGATCGCCGACGGCATTGGCCAATCCGAAAGCAATATTGATTTTGAGATAGTCCCGCGCTTCTTTACTTTGATAAAGCTGCTCATTGTTAAGAGCGTTGATCAGTTCATTCTTACCTGAATTAACTTCTTCAAAATAAACTTTGCGATATTCCTGTAAAGCTTTTTTAAGGTCTTTGGGAGCTTCAGCATCGGTACGTAAAGTTTCCAGTTTACCCTGCTCACTTCCTATTTTTACTATGTCCTCGTTTTGATTTTCTCCGGCCATGGTATTTTGTTTTGGTCTGATTGTTCGTGGGCAGCTGAGATTTGCGCAAGAAGCAATCTTTATATTATAGCATTTTTGAGACGTTTTTTTGAGCCTACTACTGCCAGAATTCCAGTTTTTAATTGCAGATTTTTATGATTGTTGTATAATATGAGCATGAAAGAAATAAAAGAAAATATTGATTTTGACTGGGCCACTGCTTTTTTTGATCATGAGGCTGCCAAAAAGACCGATTCGAGAAGAGATGTATCTCCCGATGAGGTGGCCAGAGAATTTAGAACATATCAGGCAATTAAGAAAATCCTTTCAGCCAAGGATGAATTTACTCCATCTGCAATTAATCAATTCAACTCTGCTGATTTGCCGTTGCTATGGGATTTGAGTATGCAATTTGGAGCGATGTCAGCTGCTTTGCCAATTTATGGCAGATATAAACAGATTATTGATAAATTGCTGGTTTTGATTTATACCGAGATGCCTGATGAAATCAGTACACTTTCGGAAAGCCGAAAAGATGATTTATTCGGCATGAAAATGAGTTTGCCAACAGAAAAATCACTGTATGGAGCGGTATATATTTTTTCACTCAGACATCAGCCAGATGATATGCAGGGAACCGGTGTGTCTTTTGAAGATGCGGTGGCCATCAGACAAAGTGCTCAAGCCAAAAAAAATCCGGCTTTTCTGAAAAAAATATTGGCAGCCAATGATGATTACAAACGGTATTTTATTGAGAAGAAAAGAGAACAGGACAGTAGTCGGGCAGCCAGAGTCTAAACTGATTTGATGTTTTAGTCTGTATCGTCGAGTTGTTTGAGCAATTCTTCTGTTTCGGATGATTCGCTTTTGCTGCGGGATTTTTCTTCGATAGTAAGAGCCTCTTTTTTGATGCGGGCGAATTTGGCTTTGAGAGTGATCAAATGTTCCTGATTTTGATCCTGGGCCAGGGCTGCGTCGACATAGCTGTCTACGGTGGTGTTGGCGGGGGTGAGGGAATCAAGCAAATTCTGAATGGTAGTAGCGGGAAGCTGGGGAAGTTGAGCAAGCCAAAAATCGCGGTCTTCCGGATCGACGAGAATAGAACGTTCCAATTCATTTTTGAGTTGCAGGCGCAATTCGGCGAGACGATTATTGGTCGGCATAAGTTAAGCTTTATTTGGCTAAAGTGTACACAAAATCAGGATGAAGGGAAATGCTTGATTTTTCAGTATTACTGAATTACAGTATTTCAGTAATAACTTTTTAGATTATGGATGTAGAACAAATTTTGGAAATATCTGATCGTGGACAAATCACCATTCCCAAGAAAATGCGAGAGATCTTTAAAGGCAAGCTGATCACCATAAGAATTGTTAACAATCAACTGATTCTAAGTCCTCTGCAAACTGTGAATAGTTTTTTGAATGAACTGGATGAAGCCCAGGAAGACTGGGAGAAAAATGGCGGATTGAGTACTGATGAAATGAAGAAAAAATATGGCCTATAAAAAACAATATCGATTTGAATGGTCACGACGCGTTGAAAAAGATTTTGCTAAGTTGGATAAAACCGCGCAACGCTTTGTATTGCGAAAAATTGAACAAATAGAAAAATCTGTTGCTGATCCACTTAAAGACGCAGCTAAAATAGTAAATTTTAAAAATTTATATAGATACCGTTTTGGTGATTATCGAGTAATATTTGCAGTGAACGAAGGAAAGGTAATTGATATTCTGGTTATTCATAGAATTCAGCATCGCAAAGATGCCTACAAAGATTTGTAATTCTGAAGGCTGTGCAGCTTGGCTTGAGCCTGTAATGCACGAATTTTTTCATCCCGCTGGGCGGATTTGGCGAAAAGCAGATTGAAGAGAGTTGGAATGAGTAAAAGAGTCAGGAAAGTGGAGGCGGCCAAACCGAAAATCAAAGCGGCACCAAGTCCTTCCCAGGTTTCATCATAAAGTGTGATGGGAATCATACCGATAATGGTGGCTGATGAAGTGAGAAAAATTGCTTCGAGACGGGATTTGGCGGCATCGATAATGGCTTCTTGGAAAGGGATACCAACTTTGAGATTGAGATTAATTTTATCAATAAGAATGATGGCGTTTTTTACCACGATACCAAAGAGCGCCACAATACCAATCAATGTAGGGAAAGAAAGAGTGAAACCAATTGAAGTCAAACCGATGAATACACCAGTCATGGCCAGAGGAATAGTGAAAAGCACGAGGATGGCTTTGCGGAAAGAATTAAACTGAATAACCAGAGTGGCGATAATCAGAATGAAAGCGACCAGCATGGCACGGAGTATGGAATAAATGGATTCGGCGTTGGTATCGTTTTGACCACCAAACTCAGCGTTGTATCCGGCCGGGAGTGGATGGGCGGCCAGAATTTCCTGGAATTTAGTCAAAACTTCGGCTGGTAAAACCGGGGCTTCGACGCTGGAAGAAAGAGTTACTACACGTTTTTGATTGGTTCTACTGATACTGGTAAGTGAGGAGCCAAGTTGAATATCGACAACTTCAGCAAGCTGGAATTTCTGGCCGCGTGGACTGAGTATGGGAAGTGCTTTGAGACTTTCCAGGCTATCAACTTTGTCGGACTGATATTCGGCGATGATTTTGACATCATCTTCACCCTCAACAATTTTGGTAATTTCAGCACTGGAAATGGCCGTGCGCAGAGTGGAAGCAAGCTGTGCTGAAGTTATGCCACGAAGCTGCATTTCTTCGGGTTTAAGCTGAAAAGTAATTTCACCCGGACTTAAATTGAGGGAGGTTTTTTCATTAACGGTGCCGGGAATTTCTGCAAGATATACTTTGTACTCATTGGCAATTTTTTGCAGAGCATTCATATCTTCGCCGGTGAATTTAACCTCAAAATCAGCGCCTGCCGGAGGGCCTCCGCGTAATTCCTGAAGAGTTACTTTGGCACCTTCAACAGCTTCAACTTTTTTGCGCAGTTCACTGGCATATTGATAAGATTTGAGATCTGGACGTTCATCTTCCGGAACCAGATTGACGGCAAATTGGGCGCGGTTGGTCTGAGTTTTGGCGCCACCTCCACTGGAAATTCCACCAGAAATATTTACTCCGGCTTCACCAATAACTTCAGAGAAATGATGAATTACTTTTTCCTGCAATAAAATTGCTTCAACCTGCTCAACCACTTTGGTGGTATCGGCAATAGACATGCCAGGAGATCCTTCGACGTCGATATACATTAATTCTTCATCGGAGGCCGGCAAAAATTCTGATTTGAGAATACCAGTGGCAGGCAGAGCCGCTGCTCCAGCGAAAAGCAAAATAGCCAAAATAATGGCAAAGTAAGAATGACTCTTTTTGTCCATCAGCCAGCGCAAAATACTTTCATAAATGGGAAGGATTTTTTCCAGTCTGACTACACCAGTAGTTAATTTTGTCCAAAAAGTTTTGGGAACATCTTCAGAATAATGATGATGAAGTTTTTCTTTGATCAACTCTGGGAAAGCTTCTTCGCGAATCAATAATTCTTCATTGTTGATCAAAGCTTTTTTGAGAGAAATGAAATACCAAATGAGTAGAGCAACGACGATGACAATCAGGGCAACAGCCATAATAATATTACTCAGAGTGGCAATGGCACCAGCCAGCAAAAGTAAAATCAGTAATTTGAAATGAATTCTGGTGGGACGGAAACGTTCCAGAATAGCCGCCATCGGATGATTGATAATCAGGGCAATAATGGTTGAAGCAATGAGAGTAAGTGTTACTACAATGGGGATGGAACGAATAAATTGGCCGATAATACCACTGGCTAGAACGAGTGGCAGGAAGGCAAAAATCGTGGTCAGAGAAGTAGTCAGAATGAGAGCAAAGAAGTCTTTGAAAACGAGCAATACCGCCTGTTCAGGAGTGAATTTCCCGGTGGCCATATATTGTTTGGTAGCCTGTACCACTACAATCGCGTCATCCACCAAAAGACCAAGTGAAAGGATTAAAGAAAATAGCGAGAGAAAATTCAAAGTCTGTCCGAAAATCAACATCAAACCAAAAGTGGTAGCGAAAACCAGCGGAATAACTATACCTGCAGTAAAGGCTTCCTTCAGACCTACAAAGAGGAAAAGAATGAAGGTTACAAGCAAAATAGTGTTGGTACCTTCACTGAAGAGATTGTTAAAATCTTCGCGGATGGTTTCGGCCACATCATAAGTAGTTTCGATGGATAAATTCTGAGGGAGTTTATCGGCTTTGAGTTGATCAATTTTGGCCTTACCCTGATCAGATAATTCTACAATGGAAGCACCGGTTTTTTTGGTAACGCTAATAGTAATAGCATTTTGCGGTTTACTGCCGTTCACGGAAAAGAGAGTGGAAGACTCCCGTTCCTGCGCCCTTTCTACCACGGTGGCAACATCTTTCAGATAAATAATAGAATTGTCGATGCTGGAAATTGGCAAATTACGCAGATCAGCAACACTCTGGAATTTGGAATCGACGCGGAGATTGTAACGGAAACTTCCCAAATCCAATTCTCCAAGAGGCATGGCCAAATTACTGGAACGAATTGTAGCATTGATCTGATCCATGGTCAGACCGTAGAGATCGAGTTTGGTCGGATCATAGCTGACGCGGATTTCCGCAATATCGCCACCACTGACAATAACATCACTGGTACCGGCGAGTTTGCTTAATTCTTCATCAATATCATCAGCAAAACGGCGTAAAGTAAAATTATCATAAGGACCACTCACTACCATGGTCCAAACCGGAGTATTATCAAATGAAACTTCATTAACCACCGGATCAGTTGCATCAGTTGGCAATTCTGCCCTGACTGTATCCACTGCATCACGCAAACGTCTGATAGCATCTTTTAAATCTTCTTCGGCACGAAATTCCACTGATACAGTTCCAAAACCGTTAGAGGCGGTGGAGTTGACGGTTTTGATACCAGAGAGATTTACTACTTTGTTTTCAATTTTTTTGATTACCAATTCTTCCACATCGGATGGACTGGCACCAGGGAGAGCTACACTGATTACACCAAAAGGAATTTTTACTTCGGGATTTGATTCAAGCGTAAGTCCGCCAAAAGAAACTACTCCCCAGAGTAAAATACCGATAATCATCAGGTAAATAACCCGGACATTTTTGAGGAAAAAGTTCAGAAAAATTTTGTTGTAGCGGGGTTTGAATTCCAGCTGCTGCAAATATAATGAATCGGAATTCTGTTCTTTTTCGGGCAAATTTTGAGGATGATTGTTGTTCATGATGCTTGAGATGGCGATTGAAATCGCCAGTTACGATTGATGTCGGAAATGAAGAGAAATTATTTTACTGAAATTTCCTGGCCGTCAGTGAGAGTTTTTGATCCTTCCACTATTACCTGATCAGAAAAATTCAAACCAGAAAGTATGGCTACCTGATCACCGGAAATTTCGCCGAGTTTAACTTCAACTTTTTTGGCTTTGCCATGGTCATTGATATAGACGAATTGGCTTTCTGAACCGATAGTTACAGCATCAAGCGGAATATAGAAAACGTCGCTGGCGGTCTGGCTGCCATCATTAGAACTAATTAAAGTATGAGTAGTGAGAGGCAGTTTGGCTTTGATATTCTGATTAACCTTAAAGAGAATATTAGGAAGTTGTAATTTGACAGTTACCAAACGGGTCTTTTCATCTACTTTTGGAGAAATAGATTTAATAG
>JADLFY010000139.1 GCA_020849575.1 Candidatus Peregrinibacteria bacterium | reverse complement strand
ATCCACATACATTTTTCCTGTCCCGGTTCTTTGGACAGCAATTTCATTATCAAGATTATTGGGAAGAAGTTTATTCAATTCAATTTCTTTCACTATACTTTCAAATAAATTATCGCTCTTAAAAGGCTCCTGCATGGTTCTTTCACCATTAATATTTACCTGTGCCTCAAAGTTTGGATTAAGTTCACCAGAACTTTCAAAGTACTCAATCAAAGCCAACAAACTTATAGCTGTATCCTGAGTTGTATTGAAGTGGCCTCCTTTTCTTTCCTGAAGCAATGCCTGCAAAATCTTTGGAATCAAAATATTATTTTTATCCTGACGATTCAAAGCCTGCATCACCACCGCTGTTGAACGTGTATTGGTATCAAATAAACTGTAATCCGGTTTATCCTCTTCAAAATTTACTCCACGAGGTGTTTGCTTGGCCTGACTTTGCAATTCATCTTTCAAACTGGCAATTTGAGCGGTTATAGATTGGTCTTTTGACTCTTTATCCAGATTCTTCAGTGTCATCATCAAATAGGCTTTGGAAATTAAACTCAGACGATCTTTTACCTGATACAGATTCTTGGTCAGTCCCAAATCTCCTTTGCCCACTTCGCTCAAAACAAACAGCATATAAGCACGTGCATTAGCCGTATTACGCTGTTGCATTTCTCGATTATCTCCATACCACTCAAAACCTTTATCATCCAAGCCATGTGTCTTGATATAAGTATTCAAATAATTGGTCGTACTGTTTATCACCTTATCATCAACTGCATAGCCCACCGTTTTGGCCTGATACATAGTATAAAGCACATAGGCACTCAAATAAGCATTTTCATTTGAACTCTGCCACAAGCCAAATCCACCACTTGGTTTTTGATTCAGATAAAGTTGCTGTAAACCAGCCTCAACATTTTTATCCAATTCCTTTTCATCAATTTCAGCTGTCTTGAATTTGCCCAGATTCACCAGTTTTTTCAGTACTACATTTGGTAAAATTGCGCTAGCTAATTGCTCGGTACAACCATATGGATAACTCACCAGATATTTCAGGCCATCATTAATTGCACCTGCCAAAGTTGCACTTACCTTGATAGTCAATTTGCCGGAATTCAAATCCAGATTTGCCGGCAGCCATAATTTATCAATTTCTACGGCATCACCTGCTACTACTCTGCTGGTAGCCACATTAGTCGGTAAACTTGGCTGTTTCACTGGTAAAACCTGTTCAATACTGTCACCCTTTTCTCCGCCATTGGCAATCGCAGTAAAACTCAATTTGGATGCCTCACTGTTATTCACTTTCACCTTCCAGCTGACTTTCTCAGAACCCTGCGAAGCTATATTGATGGATTTTTCCCCTCCATCCAATAAAGTCAGTTCAGGAGCTTCCAGTGTTACCTTGGTTGACTGTGTTTCTACTGTATAATTATGAACAATTGCCGAAATTTCCATTTCATCACCACTGGTAAAGAATCTTGGTAATACCGGTCTGACCAGAATATCTTTGGTCACCAGGAAATTCATTTTATTGCTGCCAACCAAAGTTAATTCTTTTTTCGTATCATCAGATACACCAATTGCCAAAGCCTGCCAGGTAGTCAGATTATCAGGTAATTTGAAAGTCACACTGCCTTCACCATTTCCATTAGTCATCAGTGCTGCTTCAAAGAAAGCCGTATCTTTGAACAAACCACGTTTAGTTGTATCTCCACCACCACCACCTTTTTCACCGGCTTCCACTACTACATTGATTCTGGAAAGAGCCTTGGTTAAGGAATAAGCTGAGCTCACACTCAACATACGCTTGCGATAAAACACATTGATTAGATCCGCAGTTACACTTTCTGTCAGACTAAGTACGCTTTCGTCCACTACCCCCAGTGATAATTCCACTGGCACAGCTTTGCCGCTATTATCAGTTGTTTTTACAGTCAAAGTAACTTCTTCACCCGGAGCATATTTTTCTTTATTACTCTTTATTTCTATATTCAGTCGTTTTTCTTCTGTGTTCACCTGCAAAGTAGTATAGCCAACCTTAAAGGCTGCCACTTGTCTTTCATCAATAGCTCCGGCTACTGGCTCGACCAGTCCGGCATCATATTCACTTCCTTTAACCAATACCACTGAGACAAACACATTCGGCAGGAATTTCTCGGTAATAGGAACTTCAATTGTATCTGAATTACTTTCCAACTTAACCACTTTGTATTCCATCACTTTGTCTTTTTCATAAGTCACCAGCGCATAGACATTCTTATATGGCGACTTAACCAGAATTTTGGCAGTCTCTCCAACCTTATATTCCATTTTGTCATTTACCAATTCGATTCTGTCATTATTTTCACTACCCCAATTGATGAAATCACCACCACTTACATAGACTGACGTCGAGCTGATTACCCTATTGCCACGACTGTCTTTTGCTGAAATCTCTACTTTATAAGATCCACCACTACCCAACTGGAATTCAAATCCTGCTTTGCCATCAGCATCAGTAGAAACATTTTTCTTTTCTACCAATTTATCTTCATAGGTATTTTCATAATAGAAACCACCATCAACATTTTTGCGTTTTACGGTATTCCATTCACGTCTATAAATTGCTGCTTCAAATCCTTTATTGGCCAATATTTTGCCGTCAGTAGTTACCGAAATTGCTTCAAATTTACCGGCTTTACCAGTTTCCAAAACATAATCCTGACTTCTTACTCCCAGATAGAATTCACCCTGATGAACCGGGAAACTAATTCTATTGGCCACACTTTGATTATTGGCATCAGATACCACCGCTTCCAACGTATAAATCTGACTCATTTTCTTGTCACCCAATACCAACGGTAAACTGATTTCTGCTACTCCATTGGCATCCGCCTTCACAGTTCCCTGAGATACCACTGACTGATCACCTGTACATCTCCAATAACAGAAATATCCTTCCTCGGCAAAACTGAACCAACCGCTAACCTTAGCCGCTAATTCCTCGGGTAAAATGAAATAATAATCCTGGGATTTGAGTGTCCATCTGATTTCAGCATCTTTTAGTGGAGCTCCAAAGAAATAACCAGCTTCAACTTTCACTTTGGCTGTTTGCCCGCTGATATAATCTTTCTGATCGGGAGTCATATCCAGTTTATATTCCGGTTTGCGATATTCATAAACTTTGAAATTTGCCCACATGTTTGTAGCGTAGGCATAAACATCTTTTGGCTGTACCAGTTCGGCAGAAATACTATAATCCCCGGTTGCTACCGCTGCTCCCAGCTGCAAAGAATCATTAAATGTTCCATTTTTGGATAAAGATAATTCTTTATTATAAACTTCATTACCCATTGAGTCATTGACTACAACTTTCACTTTCTGGATTTCCGGTAATTGAAATTTATAATTTTTTTCCTGACGGACAATTCCTTTGAAGGCAACCTCTTGTCCTGGTCTGTAAATAGGTCTCTCTGTATACAGATATAGATAATATTCAGGAGCCATGTATTCAGTATCAATATGAAAATCCCATGGTGCTACACCTTCTACCCAGCTACCGTGAACTACACTCACATCACCATCTCGTGTGGCAATGATCAGTGATTCACTATTGTCATTGCTCAATTTAGCCACACCGTTGATATCAGTAATTGCTTCTGTGGTTTTTCCATAATCACCAACGGCCTGTACCGTCATTCCATCTATCGGTTTGCCACTGGCCAAATCTGTGGCCCAGATCATTTGCTGATTATTATTAAACTTCATCGCCAGGGCGGATTTGCTTACCACAAATAGACTCTTTGATATTCTTGGGACTTTTCGGCAAACCGATTTTTCTTCAATCCATTCACATCTTTCTTCAGTAACATTAGGATTAGAAACCTGCATCATATAAAAACCACTGGCCAATTTATTTCCAGTCAATTTGTCCAAATCCAGGGTCGTATGTCCACGTTTATTTTTTTCCAGTGTAATTGGTAATTCACCTGTAAAACTGAAAGCATCATCAGCCACATTCACCATGTCATATTGAACCCATCCACGCCCATAGTAAGCCAAAAATTCTTTTTGATCCAAAGCCTTCAATTGTACCTTGGCCGAATCAATATTGGTGGATTTTATGTAGAATAAAGTAGGTTTATAGCCATCAAGAATATTAATATCAGTACCTGACTCCAGAGCCAGAGCCGGTTTATAATCTGCAGTCAAAAATTTAAATTCAATCGGCTTATCATAAACATGCCCATAAATATCTTTTATGCCACCATCAATATTTATTTTGTATTCAATTGCTGGTCTGTATGGATAATTAACCATAAAACCTTTGCCATTGGTCACAATTGTCGGGGCTATGACTTTATTGTCCTCATCATATTGTTCAGGACTGATTTTCACTTTCCCACGCAGACTTCTTAAATCAATCTGATTATTAAAAGTAAATTCCGGTATACCCAATTCAGTATAATCAAAATTCTGATCTGAAACTTCCAGATTCAATTTCCCACTAATCGCAATTGGATACGAAACGGCTTCCATCACTCCCAAATCTCCTTCCGCCCCCTTCAACCCTTCCATTACATTCAAACTATAGGTAACATTCTCGGTTAATTCTTGTTTGGGAATTATGACCAAAGTTCTTTGCATGATCTCTGGTGTTGGCATTTCCACTGGAGGTATCACCGCAGTCATTTTATCAGTTGGGACTTCAGCAATTTCTTCATAGGTAGACATCTCCACCATTTCGCTTTCCTGGGCCATTTTGGCCTTCCAGTCATCCTGGTTAAAATAGCGGATATCCAGAGGAACAAGTGCCTCAGGGCCTTTCATTTGAATCAGCTGATTGGCCGATCCCAAATCAATTTTCTGATTAAAAGTTAAATAGAATTCACTCTTGCTGGCCGCTTCCCCTGTATCAGTACCATGATTATTTTCAATCATCTCTGGATATGGCCTGATCGTTTCAAAAGTTGTAGAAAACTCCTCGGTTGTTGAACCACCATCCAATACCACAGTCCCTTTGGGAACGGTGATTTTATAGCTGGTAGCCAATTTCAATTTATCAGGAATAAACTGAATTGCGCTTGTCCCAATCCATTTCCAGCGTCCGCTGGCTGACGGCTCAATTCTTATATGGGGAATATTCTTCTCAGCTTCTTCCAGGGTAGTCAGTCCTGAAACAGAACGATCAAACATAATATTAATTTCACTGTCAGTTGCTATACCACTTTGTCCGGCTGCCGGCGTAATCAAGGCAACTTTTGGAGCATCAACTATTTCATAGTATTCACTGTATTCACTGACCAGAGGTTTCTGTAATAAACTTTTTGCCCCGACGCCCACTGTCACCTGGTATTTATCACCGATTTTAAACTCCTGATCAGGTGTATAAACCAGTGTATTTCCCTGCCAGGAAATTTTACCAGGCAAAGCCGGCTCAAATTTCAGATTTTCTTCCACTGACGAATTACTCATCAGCTGATTGAAAGTAATTTTAATTGGCGCATTATAAGAAATTTTTCTAATGCTATTTCGCAACTCATAACCCATCACGGTTGGAGCAGGGAGGAAAGGGTAGGAGATTACTCCCGCCAAAACCACCAGCACCAATGCTGCAAAGGCTACAGCCATTCCTTTCATCCGGAAGTCCGACCATATACTGAATTTCTTTTCAGTTTTATGCTTATCTTTTGCCATAGTCTTATGTTGAGCTAATAAATTGTTTTTTAATTTGCTTTGAAAAACAGAATGCGCCTTATGCGGAGACGTTTTTTCGATAGCCTGAACGAGTTCATCAATTTCCTTGGAAGCTTTTTGCTTGTTCAAGCTCGCTTCCAGCTCGCTCATTAACTGCCTGATTTTTTTGCGAGGTTCTAACATGTTTAGAGGTAATTATTTAGATCAGGTTTTAATTTTTTTAATACTCTATAAATAATAATGCCCACATTGCTTTCAGTCAGATTCAGAGTTGCTGCAATTTCCCGATTGGTCAGACCGCTATAAAATTTCATCTGCATGACATTCAAATCTCTTTCCGGCAATTGTTGCATCACCTGTTTAACTTTTTCATGCAATTCACTGTGTTTCGCCTGCTCATGTGGAGAGGAGTTTTTCGATTCATCTTTTATTTCCAGGCCTTCTTCCAAAACCGTACTTTTGTCCTTACTCTGCTTGCTGTAATAGTCAAAAACCATATTTCTGGCTATGGTAAACAACCAGGCTGCAAAAGGCGCCCCCCTGTCCTGATATTTGGGTAAATGCTGAACAACTTTTATAAATACCTCACTGACAATATCCTCTGCCGCATCGTTGGAGCCGACTTTGGATATTACAAAAGCAAATACCTTTGGGAAAAAATAGTCATAAAGCTGGGCGAAAGCATCGCTGTCAGTTTTAGCCAACTCAACTAGCTGTGTATCAAATTCTGTTTTTGATTTCAAAATCAGCAGTGACAAAGTCTTACTATTTATAGATTATTCAGGCTTGCCTGACAAGCAGCTCACCTAAATAAACTGGCCATAAAACAAAAGTATTACAAAAAACTTTTATTTCCAGAAACCTTTTCCTTTCTGAATTTCCAATCCACTTTCCTCAGCCAAATTCTGATATAGTGTTTTCTCTTTTTTGGAAAGTTTTGTAGGAATAACTACATTGATTTTCACGTAATGATCACCCTTTTCTTCGGCATGCAATTTCTTCACGCCATAAGACTTTAATTTAAAGACTTTTCCAGGCTGTGTACCAGCCGGAATTTTCAAAGTTACTTCACCCTGAATAGTTTTTACTTTGATTTCTGAGCCCAAAACAGCCTGCAACAAACTGATTTCAGCGGTGCTATGTACATCAAAATTATTTCTGACAAATTCTTTATGCGGAATTATTCTGATATGCACATACAAATCCCCGCTGGGACCTCCATTAACACCTGGATCACCTTTGCCCGAGAGTCTCACCACCGAATCATTATCAACTCCGGCCGGAATTTTCACTTTAATATTTTCCTGTTTTCTTTCACCGCCAGCACCGGGTCGGGTAATCAACAATTCTTTTTCGCAGCCAAAGGCGGCTTCTTCAAAACCGATTTTCAATTCAAATTCCAGATTTCTGCCTTTGCGAGGTGCATTTGGCCTGCCTCCAAAACCTGTAAAGAAAGCCTCAAAAATATCAGCAAATCCCTGTCCGTCAAAATTTCCCTGAAACCCGTTAAAATCAAATCCACCTCCATTAAACCCGCCGCCTCCGGCAAAATTTGAGCCGGCCTCTCCAAATTGATCATAGGCCGCTTTTTTCTGCGGATCGCTCAGTGTTTCATAGGCTTTATTAATTTCCTTGAATTTATCTTCAGCAGTTTTATCGCCCTTATGTTTGTCTGGATGCCACTCCATCGCCAGTCGGCGATAGGCACGCTTAATATCGCTTTCATCAGCGTCTTTTTTTACACCCAAAATTTCATAAAAATCTTTAGCCATAAAAGTTTTTAGCACTTGGCACCAAATCTATCAGATTGCTAATTCACTGGCAAGCATCACTCCTTCCCTCTCAAAAATTCTTGATAAAAACCAGCACTTCAGCTAAATTCCTTCTGCATCAGCAGCCATAGCTCAGTTGGTAGAGCGCCTCGTTGACGTCGAGGAGGTCAGAGGTTCGAATCCTCTTGGCTGCACCATAAAGTTCCCACCATAAATGGTCCTATCGTCTAGCGGTTAGGACATCGCCTTCTCAAGGCGAGAACAGGGGTTCGATTCCCCTTAGGACTACCAGAAAAAATTATCAAATTTTCCAATTAGTTGTGAAAATAAATACCAAACTTCATTACCTGACTCTTACTGTACTCCTCTTGATTGCCTCAGGATTAGCCATTTACCTTTGGACAATCAATCTCAGTCAGAAAGTAGAACTCAAAAATCTTCAAGACAAAATTACCACCTTAGAACAGACAGAAAATAATCTTACCACCAAGCTCACAAAAGCAGAAAAAGACGCAGTATATGCGAAAGAAATATATGAGCAATTAAAAAAACCACTCCAGGAAAATCAATTTAGATATTCAACGCTCAAAGTAGGAGATAAAGTAGCGGGAATGACCACAAAATCAATTGAACCCTTGCGAAAAGCCGATATTTCTGAAGAAAATCTCGCCATTGGCTTCTCCGGCCAAACAACTTTAAGCGGAACATATAATTATTACGGAGATGATGAGTCTTTTCATCCAGACACAGTCTGTTTTGAAGCTGATGCCGCCTCTATACAAAAAATACCAGCTATTTTCCCTAATGGAGGCAATCCATTTTTCTGTTTTAGCAATAATGACTTCGCCAAAGAATATTTCAAAGTGAAAGGTAGTTCAGGAAAAGCAGAAATCATTATTGATGATTTTCAGTTTAATTACGCGCCTATTGAAGTCTGGAATGGGGCCAAATTAATTAAGGTAATCAAAAAAGACTAAACACTAGTACTATTGACTTATGCACAGGCCGATGGTATTTTCGTCTTTTCAGTATTTTTAATCAATAAATTTATGAGTAAAGAAAAAGGTAATGGAGGTTTTGAGCCAAGAGTAATAGAGGGAGGTGTATATCAGCCTGAAGTAATGACTGATAAATCAGCAGAATGGGAGTTGGATATCAGTAAGCACATTCAACAGATTGAACCAAATTTCACTTTAAAAAAAGGCCAAAGAGTAATGCTTTCCTGTGTTCCCCGAGCGGCTCTTTTTATTTTTTGTCTGGTCGACGCGGACGGCTCAGTTTCCAGTCTATTTGAAATAGGAGGATTGGTCGGCTACAAAATGAAAGATCAGGGATTGCCACCCAGCAAAGATGATCTGAGCTGTCTGGAGGCTATTGAGAAAATGTTGAGCAGCCATCCTGAACCTTTGGCCAAAAAAATGCTTGAGGTAGCCAATATAGGCCGGGTTAGAAGAATGTACAATTTTGCTCTTCGTGAAGCTGCACTGAAGAATCAAGAAGGCATGTAGCCACTTCTGACCACTTACCTGGTCTTGCTTGACTTACCCCTAAAGCGGAGTAAAATTTGCCATCGTACGGTCAATTTTCCAGGTAAATAAAAGCAAAGCAGTTCTTGTCCACAAGTTATTCATGATTATGGGATCTTGTAGACAAAAATAAACTTTACTTTAGAGGGCAACCTCAAAAAATTATGTTAGAACGTTTAAGTGGTAGCCGTTTGAAACAAGCTGTGGATTTTAGCCTAGTTATTAAACCACAGCAGGAAGGAATATCTTGGGAAAAATTTATCGAGGAATCTCCGCCGTTCAGCATTGCGCTTGACGGTTATGTACAGGGTTTGAGCCGGAAGGATATTATTGCCCCGCGGGCGAGTTTTGATCACCACCATACCAATCGCCTTTATACCAGAGCCACCATGGCCCAGGTATGGATGGAAATACGCCAGGGTATTTTGGAAACTTTTAGAAGTGGGGAAGCTGCCAGAATTATTGCTCATGCCAATGATTGCGATGAAGATGAAGCCGGAGCAATTTTGATTTTGCGGGAACCTCACCTGGTTTTGACTGATACACGCAGAAGGTTGGAGCAATTCGTCGATGTTCTGGATAAAATTGATACTACCTGCGCAACTTATCCCATGAGCCTTACTGATCCAGTGATTCAATCAGTTTTCTGGGCCACTGATCCCTATCGGGAATTCCGCTTATCCGGCCATCTGGACAAAAAAGACCCCAGTCAATATGTTGATGTAATTGAACAGGTTGGCAAACGTATCAAAAGATATGTGGACGGCACCCATCGTCGCCAAAAGGCTGATACGGGTTATTCCAAAATCCATCAGGCCAAAAACTGGGTAATGATTTCTGAATCTGGAAAGCAGGGCAGAATCGGGGCAATTGCTGACGGTCACAAGGCCATTGTCAGTGCACGACAGAGGGAATCCGGTACCTGGTCTTATGTTTTCACCAGAATTTCTGACAATATCCATTATTTTGATTTACCTCAATTTGCCCATGCTTTCAATCAGCTGGACGAGTATAAAGGCTGGGGAGGAGGAGATACTGTTATAGGCAGCTCACGGGAAAACGGCAGCAGTCTCAACCCGGATCAAATCAGTTCAGTGGTCAATCAGCTCATTCAAAAAAACTTACGGGCAATTGACATAAAAAGGGCATCCTGATCAAACAGTATCAATTAGATTGCAGATTTCCCAGTTCCGCCTATAATTAGCCTAGAAAATAAAAATAAATCAGAGCATGGACTTAAAGCTATCTTGGGATTTGTTTATCATCGTCTTCTTTGCCATCGTTACGGCATATAGTTTTATCATCGGACGAAAAGAAACACTCAAAATAATTATCGCCACTTATATCGCTACTATTTCCGCTGACGGTTTGGGAAATGTTTTTCAGCAAATTGCCAATCAAAGTTCTTTCTTCATGAAACTTTCAGCTTTTCTTGGTTATTCTGGTGGTATTGGTCAGTTCGCTTCTATTCTAAAAGTGCTGATCTTCATTGCGATTATAGTTTTACTGGTAATTTATGGAGACTATCAGGTAGATGATCCACCAGATCAGCATAGTGCTTTGAAATTAGCCACTTTAACCGTTTTGTCTTTGCTCAGTGGTGGTTTGATTCTCAGTACAATTATTGTTTTTGCCAATGGTGGAAGCCTGATCAGTGGTACTGCTGGAATTTCCGAATCCTTCAAAGAAGTCTACGAACAATCACGTTTTGTCAGAGGTCTACTGGACTGGCATGATGTCTGGTTTGCTTTGCCTGGTTTGCTCTTTGTCGCCATCAGTATTTTCCAGAGAAACCGTTCTGAATAGGCTTTGAATAGAATCAGCAGAAAAAAAGCTTGATTCTAAATCTGAGCTTGCTAGAATAACGCCGCGTTCGATAGCTTTTCCAAAATTTGTGGGTCAGTAGCTCAGCTGGTAGAGCAGCGCCCTTTTAAGGCGATGGTCCCCGGTTCGATCCCGGGCTGACCCACCATGAAATCCCATTGGGGATTTTTTTTGTATCAATTTTTTAAATTTAATTAATCAGAGTTTTGAACAAAGTACGACTGAAAAACTTTACATCGTCAAGCAGGTTTTTTAGCGCAAACTTGATTATTCAAAATGAAACCTTAATATAAGGACACGCTTGTTGCTGAGAAAAACAATTAATAAATTTAATTAGTCAAACCTTATGGCTGAAACTTTATACTCCATTCAAGAAGCTGCAGATGTTGTAGGTAAATCAGTTCAGACTATTAGACGAGCACTCAAGTCAAAAAAAATTCACGCTAAAAAACAAAAAACTCCTCAGGGCTTTAATTATCTGATTGAAGAAGGGGCTCTGTTCGCTCTTTACAAAATGGATCGTGAACATGGAAGTGTCAAAAAAGGCTTGGCAGAAGCCGAACAAACTTCACTGGTTACAGAATATGCCTCCAAAGATGATGTTATGGATCAGAAAAGAACTTTGGACAGACTGGTTGATGAAAACCGCAAAGACAAAGAAACTTTTATGAGATTTGTAAAAGTATTTCAGGAAAGATTCACTGCTTTGGAAAACCAGGTGAAATTATTGGAAGAACCAGGTAAAAAGAAACGCTGGTTTCAATTTTGGAAAAGAGCTTAAATCAAAATTCTGACGAGCTGACCAAATAGCAATCTGGCTCAAGCCAATTCAATGAAAAAATCCAAATCGCCAATTCGCAAAATACTAATTGCCATTGGCGGTTTTTTTGTCGTTTCTATTTTAATCGTCCTCGCTGGCTATTTATACATAGCTTATTTTTTGCCAATCCCTGAAACTCTTACCCTCCGACCTCATCATCTCTCCACCAAAATCTTTGATCGACGCGGACAATTGCTTTATGAAGTACTCAGTCCCGGGCAGGGACGCAAAACCTATTTGACTCTGGCTGAAATGCCCAAGGATTTTGTTCAGGCTGTCCTGGTCAGCGAGGACAGTGACTTTTATCAACATATTGGTATAGATATTGGATCAATTGCCCGGGCCTTTTTTTATAATTCTTTGGAAAAAAGAATTACCAGTGGGGCTTCTACCATTACGCAGCAGCTGGTTAGAAATTTAATGGGTACCAATCGGGAAAGAACTTTTCAGGAAAAAATTATTGAAACCGCTTACGCCATTCGTCTCAGCAATCTCTACAGTAAAGATCAGGTGCTCGAACAATATCTAAATACTGTTTACTTTGGTAATCAAGCTTACGGGGCAGGCGAGGCAGCTCTGCGTTATTTCAATAAAAACCTGGCTGACCTGGACCTGGCCGAATTGACCATGCTCGCCGGTCTCCCCCAATCCCCATCGCAATTCAACCCCCTGGTCAATTTTGACAAAGCCAAAAAACGTCAACGCTACGTGCTTGACCGGCTCGCCCAGTCAACTCCGGGCGGCTTCGCCGCCCCCAACGCTGTCACCCCCGCCCCCTCTCTCGACCCCCTCCCCACCAGCACTCCTTCCACCCGCAGTATCTTCACTCCCATCTCTTCCGCCGCCGCCGATCAGGCTTTTCAGGAAGAATTACATTTCGCCACCTCGCGTGTAAAAATCGAAGCTCCTCATTTCGTTCAGCATTTGCTGGCTGAATTGGAAGCTAAATATGGTGAAGATCTGCTTTATTCCGGATTGGAAATTCAAACTACTATTGATTTGGATCTGCAAAAAAAAGCTGAACAGATTATTGATTATCAATTGTCCAGACTCGCCGATAAACACGTTACTAATGCTGCTCTTTTGGCAGCCGACAAAACCAGTGGTGAAATTCTGGTTTGGGTAGGCAGCCAGGATTTTTTCAATGAGCAGATTGATGGCCAGGTTGATTTGATCACTGCACTTCGTCAGCCTGGATCTGCACTCAAGCCTTTTTTGTATTTATTGGCATTGGAAAATGGTGATACAGCGGCAACCATTATTCCTGATCTGCCTTTTCAGATCAAAACCGATACCGGTATTTATTCTCCGCTCAATTATGATTTGGAT
>JADLFY010000138.1 GCA_020849575.1 Candidatus Peregrinibacteria bacterium | reverse complement strand
TTTTTTCCTGATCAGCCAATTCTCTGCTGCTGGCTATAACAAAATCGGTAATACCAGCTGCTTCAAAATAAAATCTCTGATAAGCTTTGCGAATAGCACTCACCAATTTGAGCTGTCTATTTGCCACAATCAAAACAAGCATGTTCAGCACTCCATCATCCAGGAATTTCCCAAAAGCTGCCTTCACCACTTCCTCTACTCTGGAAATTTCCATGCCGGCCACCAGAGCCAGCATCTGATACACTTCTTTATCACTAAACACCATTTCCAGCTCTCTCAGCTGTTCAAAAAATTCAGCGGTTTTATTCTGCTTTTGAGCAAGCTTATGAAGAGCTTTAGCAAATTTGATATGTAAATCTTTTTTCTCCATTATTTAGCAAATGATTCAAGAGCTTCTTTTACCAAGGCACTGTCTTTGGAAACATCCATTTTTTCACGCAACAACTTTTCAGTTGTCTTCAGAACCAGATCTACTGCCTGGGCTTTAACTTCAGAAAGAGCTTTGGAACGTTCCTGATCAAGAGCAGTTTTACCCGCATTAATGAGGTTTTGAGCTTCTTCCTGAGCCTTGGCAATCAACTCTGTTCTGACCTGTTCACCTGTCTGACGGGCATTTTCAATCATGCCCTGTCCTTCGGCTCTGGCTTCCTTAAGCATTTTTTCACGGGAAGCGGTTGATTCAGTCAAAAGCAGTTCGGCTTTTTCAGCATTTTCAACACCTTCACGAATCTTCTTTTCGCGATCCTGCAATAATTTCAGCAATGGCTTATAGAGAATCAGATGAAGAATTATCAGTAAAACCAGGAAATTCAAAGCCTGAAAACCGACAATTGCCGGATCAATAGAAAGACCCCCAGAGTGTTCAGTTTCTGTTTCTGTATGTTCCGTAGTTGTGCTTAGAGTTTCAGTGGTCGCAATCATACTATGGTCTTCACCATTGTGAGCATGCGCCACTCCATACAAAGTAAATTTCATAGATTAATTATTTGTTGATCATGATCAAAGCCAATACGAAAGTGAGTACGCCCAAACCTTCAGCAAAGGCGATAGCCAAAATCATATTAAGCTGAATTTTTGAAGCTGCTTCAGGTTGACGACCAATAGCTTCAACACCTTTCGCACCGATAATACCTACAGCGATTGCTGGGATAGCAAGACCGAGAGGCAGAAGTAATTCGATATTCATATTTTTTTAGTTAAATGATTAAAAAATACTAAGTAAAAATTAATGATGCTCTTCTTCAGCATGAGCAGTATTCAGGACGGTGAAAGTCAAAAACAGCGTTGAGAAAACAAAAGCCTGAATCAGTCCCACCACAAACTCCAACATCATAAACGGCACGGGAACCAGTCCCCTCACCAGCAGAAACGCTACCACCAGCACAATTTCTCCGCCAAAAATATTACCGAAGAGACGCAGGGAAAGAGCCACCGGACGAACCAGTTCAGAAATGATGTGCAGTAATCCCACAAAGAAATGAATAATTCCCATGCCCCCCTGGGTGAACAGTGCTTTGAAATTAAAGAAATGTCCCAAATAACCCAAAAAACCATGAGCTTTGACCGCCTGATATTCAAAATAGGCAAAAGCTGTCAGTGCCAAAGCAATAGTCGAATTCAAATCACTGGTAGGAGCACGTAAAAAACCAAGTTTTTCAGAAATAATTCCCAGAGCCAGCCCAATCCAATTAGAGAAAAGGATCAGCAAAAAGAAGGTGATGAAAATAGTGAAATGTCTCTTGGCTTCTTTACCACCAACACTTTCCATAAATCCATAAAGACCACCCAGACTCCATTCCACAAAATTCTGAAAACCACTGGGTAAATACTTCATTTTCGCTCGGAAAATCAGAGCCAGGCTAATCAGAATAGCCATTACCATCCACATCATCACAATAGTGTCAGTTATTGGCAATATACCGAATAATTTGAACAAGGTCTTGGGCGCTAGATGTACTTCTAATTCTGATAGACTCCCCATTAAATATTTGCCATTAAATGCTTGTAATTATCCTAAATAGCAAAACAGTATAGGATTAAATCCTATACTCCTTAACTTTTTCGCGGGAATTTTACAGGTAATTTGCTGAAAGTCAACCCGCTAAAAGTTGCTTTTTTCTGCAAAGACATTAATTAATCTCTACTTCCTTCTGCTGTTTCAAAACCTCTCCATTGGCCAGTCTGGTCTGAAAATAAACCACATGCTTACCGGGATTTAAGCTATCCAGAAAAATCATTCCATCACCAGTCTGATCGTAGCTTTCCGTA
Organism: Candidatus Peregrinibacteria bacterium; assembly: GCA_020849575.1. Taxonomy (GTDB): domain Bacteria; phylum Patescibacteriota; class Gracilibacteria; order UBA1369; family UBA1369; genus JADLFY01. The sequence continues at coordinate 3,133 of JADLFY010000138.1, read as the reverse complement.
TCAAAACTATAGGAAACAGTTCCATTACCGTCTTCTGGATTATAGAAGTTATAATAAAGATATGGTCCGGCTTTACCGGTTCTGGGATTTTGAATTTTGAAACCCATGAAATCGATTTTGAGTGGCGTAATTTCAAAATCAAATTTATAAACCGGACTTTCTTTGTCTTTCACATCGACATATTTAACCTCCACCACATGCTTACCAACTTCCAAAGGTTCAATCGCATTATAATTGGGTAGTGACTCCGTCGAGCCCGGCATGGCAATGCCCATGGAACCGGTATCTTTGAATTCCCCTTCACCATCAACGCGATAAAAAATCTTTTTGACCATTTCCATTGGCACAAAACTCATGGAGACACTGCCATTCACATATTCAATTTTAAAATCGATCGGATTTTTGGTCATGCTGCCATAATAAGAGTCAGCCATACTGGCTTGTGATTTGATAAATTCTTCTTTTTCAGCCAGCAATTTTTTATCAATAAAAAATTGCGAGAATTGTTGTTTTTTCTCCAAATCCTGCAATTTGCCCAAAGCCTCCTGAGCCTTGGCCTGTTCAGCCAAAGTTGGCACACCACTTTCCTTGTAAGAATAAAGTTCTAACTGGGCAAAATAAATTGGTCCATAATCGGGGAATTTTTTGGTCAATTCATTAAGTAGAAATTCTTTGTCCTCACGAGCCGACTTATTGACAGCATAAATCAATGCGGCCGCCGGATTATCAGAATATTTATCCCGCAATTTACCCAAAAATTCTCCTACTGAAGACGGCCCTTCAATGGCTTTGATAATCTGAGCATAAGATAAATAAGGATCATAATAGCCCAGATTGGTCTCAAAATATTTTTCATAAGCTTTACGGGCTTCCAGCAGATTGCCACTTAATTCCTGTACACGGGCATTGTGATAATAATCGTTATAACTTTGCGGATTATTAATTATCCCTGCATTGGCATCAATCTGATCAATTTTATCCAGAACCGCCGCAAACCCTTTGTCCAATTTAGCATCAATTAAATCAAACCTGGCCATCATCATATGCTGAGCCTCACCCACCTGCGGAACAGTCGAAGCAACCACTCCCTCAGCCGGAGTAAAAGCAAAAATTGGCATCATTACGAGCCAGAAGGCAGTAGACAAAACCGTCACTCCAAATAGGATTCCATGGCGGCTTTTCAGAATTTCATCGAGAGTATCAATTTCCGATGGTTTTTTATCTTTAGCAATAAAACCAAACCAGAGAATCAGCGCCGCCGCCAATGAACCCACAAAAAAATACGGCACCAGATTAATCAGCGGTTTCACAAAATCCGAGAAAAATCCCGCCACCCCGGCAAAAATACCAGCCGGCCCCAATCCCTGTTCTGCCGCTTTTTTAATCACACTCACCGTCGGCTTATGCTTATCTGGAATCATTTTGAAAAATAAAAGTTTGCCACATCATAGCATAACTTAAGCACTCCGCAATTTAAGCAAATCTACAACACCTCCAGTACTTTTGATTCCAGAGTTTCCGGATTAGTTTCAGTAATCAGACACTGTATACCACCCGATACAATTAATGGACCAACCTTGTCATCGTTAATTAACATTTTATACAAATCACTCAATTTATTCTTCTGATCGGGACGACTAGAATCAATATCCAAATGCATTAAAATTGGTTTATGGGGATTTCTTCCCTTGAAATAGTGATTCACAATAGTCAACAGCAGACGAATTTGATCTGCCATCACATCGACTTTGTCCATCCAGCTCATCTTTAAAGCGCTTTGCCCAACTGCTGATACAGCAAATTGATTATCACTTACCCTGATAATTTGTTCATCATGTTTTTCCAGATCAATTTTCAACGGATTTCCCTGGAATTTCCTAAATACTTCGGCAGTCTTATCAGTTAATTGATCGGGAGCAAAACGTTCAGCCGCTTCCGAAAACAATTTCCCATAAATCTGGGTTTTTTCTGCCGGAATTCTCTGATCCACTTTAGCTGCAGAATAAATAGATTTATCACCCCCCATATCAAAAGTTGTTCTGATAATTTTGAAAAAACCAGCGGCAAAAGCTTCTGGATATTTTGCTTTCAGCCAGGCTTCAGTCAAAGCAGCATTTTTGATGGTTTCCAGTTGTGTCCCCAGCAAATCACATTTATGCGCACCACAACCCATTTTATCCTGATGATCAGCATGGACATGTGACTGGAATTCTATCTGCAATGAAGCCACCTTCCCCTGACCAGACTGCCATTCAGCCAGCGCCTGATCAATCTTTTTACCATAAAGATAGGTCAATCTCTCATCCACCTCTGCTTTGTTTTTTTCATCCAAACCACTCACGGTTTCAGCCAGACCATTTTCTAATTTCACTTTGGGAAACAAGACATTTCCTGCCACCGGCAACCAGGCAGCTTCAAATCTATTCACCTGTTTTTCTGCTGGCACATGGACATCATAGGAACTTCTGCCATCAGCACAGCTGACCACTATTTCATCCCGATATTTCCCCGGTTTCAATGGATCTGCCATCTTTAAAACTTCACCACTGGAAAAAGCCATTTGTTTCTCATGTACCAAAATATCATTGAGACCAAACATATATTCAGCATAATCGACATAACTTTCAAAACCTCCTCTGGGCACTTGAGGATATTTTTGCAAATGCACGGCAATTTTTTGAACCAGTACCTGATCAGCCAATATGCCCAAAGTTGATCTGACCAGATCCCTGACATCTCCACGTGACGATTCGATATCAGCTTTGATTTTTGCAGACATTTCCAGATCTTCTTTTCTCAGTTTTTCCAATAAAGCCAATAAATCAATTTTTTGATTTGTTTTTGACAAAATTTTCTCAGGAGAAATATTGGTATTTTCTCCTGGTAATAATTGCGACATAACTTTTGCTAAAGAATCCCTCCATTATAGCATAAAGTCGGTCTTTTTTACAGGGATAACATCATCAAAATTACCCCCTATTCAATACCCATCTTGAATAATCCGCTTCGATAATCCAGCTACAAACTAAACATACTTACTTCCAAAGTCTTTGAATCGGTGCGGGTTAACAGGAATTGAATATCCTCACTGGCAATTCTGGGTCCAATCTGTCCGTCCCGAATCAGCATATGA
>JADLFY010000137.1 GCA_020849575.1 Candidatus Peregrinibacteria bacterium | reverse complement strand
GATAATCAGATTGAAGCTTTGGACAAGTTTGAAGAATTTTTAGCTGATCAGAGCAATGAAAGTTTAACTGGTTATATTGTTCAACCAACTGGTGCTGGTAAAACAGTTTTGTTTGGTTTGATGATGGTATTAATTGATTTACCGGCGATTGTGCTGGTGCCGGACAGTAATCTTCTCAATCAGATTAAGGAAGAATTGATCAAGACGCTTAAAATGGATGAGTATGATATTGGTTTTCTGGATGGTACACATCGTGAATTTGGCAGGAAGTTCATCATTTCCACTTATGCCATGCATAATGCTTTGTGTCGTTCAAAGAACAGGGATTATAGAAAACAAATGCGGAAGGTTTCCCTGATGATTTGTGATGAGGCTCATGATGCTTTGGGGAAAAAGACGATGGAAAGAGTTAATCAGCTGGAAGAAGAGAAGGGCGGTTTTATTCGTATTGGATTTACTGCTACACCCAGACTGATTGATAAACATGTGGGTGACTATTTTGGCAAAGAAATTGCCATAACCAGTTTTTCTGAACAGGTAGAAAAAGGTGTTTTGGTGCCAATGAAATTGGTGGAAATAAGTGCCAGTATCGGGGCAAGTGAATTAAACGGTACGAGCATCAATGAAAAAAATGAAACAAGAGTGGTAGAAAGAGAACAGATTTTTGAAAGAACTCTGAAAGAATATCTAAGTTTGCGAAAACAACTGAAAGCAGAATCAAAGCCACTGCTCACGGCGGTCTATCTAAACCGTATTGCTCATGCTCATAGATATGCTGAAATGGCGGCGGCTGAAGGATTGAAAACCGAAGTGGTGGTGAGTGGAGATGATACTCAAAGTGATGAATTGCGTAAACGGATCAAGAGAATTGAAGCTGATCTGATAGAAGGCCGATTGGATATGGTTATAGCAGTGGATAAGATGGCTCAGGGGTGGGATTTTGTGCCGCTTAATTGTATTATTTTGGCTGCGCCGATGACCAGTCCGAAGAAAATTATTCAGAGAATTGGACGTGGAGCCAGAGCGCTTGAGGGTAAAGAGTATTTCTATGTGATAGCGCCGAATTTTAAAGTACAGAAATTACGAAATTCCAGAAAAAAGGGGCCGGTAGAAGAGGTTTCGTTGCGGGAAATAGCAGAACGTACTGACCGTAATGCCTATCGTCTGGGTGATAATATATCGGTATTGGACTCTCTAAAACAGTTTGGGGAAAGCGAAGAAGCTTTGGCTAAAGTTTGTACGGTAATCAGACAAAATAAGGAACTTGCACCTGAGTTTGCTGATAGTACTTTGAAAAGACCTCATTATCTGGACAGAGATTTTCCGATCAAATATTTTTTGGGATATGTGGAGAATACTGAAAGAATGCGGGTGGATTTGGAAAAAGTGGCTGCTGATTTGAATTTACCAGGAATTTCTTATTTAAGAATTTGTCATTTTCAGAGGAAAATGATTTTGGCTAATGGTCAGGAAGTTTGGGGAGCGGATTATCTGAAATTGATGTCTGATCGGATGCGAAATCCGAAATTGAGTGTGAGCAAAGGTTTGTTTCTGGTTAAACAAAGGTTGGGTGAAAGTCCTTTGCCTCTATCTGACCCTGCTTATTTTACCCCGGAAAGGGTGCGGGCTGATCTGGATCTAGTGAAATTTAAGTCTGATGGTAGATCCTTGCATCGTGACAGATTTTTATTCTTTTTTGCTACGGATATTTATAATGACAGTGAAAGGCCAACGAGTTCTCAATATTATTTAAAGCTTGCAAAGAAGGTTTTTGATAAAAAAAGACTGACCCATCGGGAAATATATAATTGGTTATTACGGTATGCCGAAAGAGCGACATCACGGGATGTGGCGATGGAAGTAGTGGGGAAGAAGGAGGAATCAACAAAGGCAACAGGAGGAGTGGAGGCAATCAAAAAGGTGGAAACAGTTGAACAGGTTGAAGTTGCAGCCGTTCCTGAAGTAGTCGTTAAGGTCGCGTCTGAACCGGTTTCTCAAGTTGTGGCTGAGGTGGTAATAACTGATCCGGTGGTTGTCGATGCGGTGCAGGTTACTAATCAAATTGTAGATAAGCTCAAAACGGTTTTGGATGCTTTGCCTGATGCACATCATAAAATTGGCGAAGCTGTTCTGGTTTATGGGAAAACTCCCAAAGAAATTTCGATTGAATCTGGTTTGCCTCTTGGCAAAGTGATGATGATTTGTGCCCGAGTGAAAATGCTGGTTCGCAATGAGGTGTAGGTGGATCGGGGCAGGTTTAGAAGCATGCAAAAGCGCGGAGCGGGATAAGATTGTTGAGGTCCCTGGAATTGTTTAAAGAGGTTGTGTTCGATAAACAGTTTTGGCTGGGTTTTTGAGATAATCCAGAATGCGCTGGCGCTGGTTGGGTTTAAGGTTTTTCGGTAATTTGCTGATGGGAAAGAATTTGATTTGTTGAGCTTCGTTGGTTGTATGGATGCGACCAGAGATACGTTCACAAAGAAAGTTGAAAACCAGGGTTTCCTGACCTGCAGTTTTGGGTCGTTTTTTGAAATAAACGCCGGTTAGTTTTTGGAGGCGAACCTTTAATCCTGTTTCTTCGTAAACTTCCCGGATGGCTGCGTCCCAGGGTGATTCATTGGGATCAATTACTCCACCAGGTAAATTCCAGGTATTCCTGTCGGTACGGTGACAAAGCAGTACTTCACCTTTTTGATTAAAAATCATGCCAAAAGCCCCAGCTTCATAATAAGCCCGTTCAATCAGGGCAAAGTAAGTTTCAAATTTGATCTGTTTGAGCAGTTTGGGGAAATTGAGAGTTTTGGAACTGGTGGTATCGACATTGATGGTAACTGCATTGGGGATTTGCAGAGGAATATGCGGGGTCTGGAATTTGATTTTGAATTCAGGGAGACGGTCTGAATCGTTGTGGCCGGCGTGGCGATCTGTGGAAGCGCGTT
>JADLFY010000136.1 GCA_020849575.1 Candidatus Peregrinibacteria bacterium | reverse complement strand
TGTAGAGCACTGCCGAAGCTTAGATTAACAGCCAGACAGCTCTGTGAGGACTATAAAGGAATAAGCGTAAATTATCAAATTAAAACAAGCTTGGTTGTTTTTCAGCCTGTTTGCGGGATTCCAGCCATAATTCCAGTTCATTGAGATTTCTCATCAAAGTGTTGAAACCCAGGTCAGTCAGGGAATGACGAGCTTTATCTATGGGGAAAGTGTGCAAATGACAGGATTCCAAATCGAGCTGAATAGGCATGTCACGAATTATGGTAGCCATACGTTGGCTGAGGTAAGCCGTTTCACGGTTGTCCACCAGTTTAGTCTGCTGGCCAGGCTTCAGTTCGTTTAAATGAGCATAGAGATTGTCCAGAGTCTGATACTTTTGCAATAATTCGATAGCCTGCTTTTCACCAATACCTTTGACTCCGGGAATATTATCGGAAGCATCACCGCGAAGGGCTTTGTAATCAATGATTTGGGCCGGGGTAATGCCCATTTTGGACTGAACACCGGCCGGATCGTAGTTAGCCACTTCACTAATCCCCTTGAGCGGGACAATCACATTCGTGCGGTCAGTGACCAATTGAAAAGAATCTTTGTCGCCAGTGAGAATGCGTATTTGCAGATCTGGAAGCCTTTCAGCCTGATAAGAGAGTGTGCCAATAATGTCGTCAGCCTCATAACCAGACATTTGAAAAATGGGAATTTCAAAGGTTTTGAGTAAATCCTGCAAAACCGGCATTTGTGGGTAAAGCTCTGGAGGTGGTTCAGAACGATTGGCTTTGTAGGCGGTGAATTCGTGGTGACGGAAGGTTTTGTCCTTGTGATCAAAGGCGATGGTCAGATAATCGGGTTTTTCCTTTTTGATTATCTCGAAAAGCATCTTGGTAAAGCCATAAATTGCGTTTGTATAATTGCCTTTGGCATCAGATAAAAGCGGTAAAGCATGGAATGCACGATGGAAAATGGCGTTTCCGTCAATCAGAAGTAGTTTTTTCATGGGTTCAGGGCTTTAAGAAAAGGCGAAAATTTGGTAAAATAATAGGATTTAATCGTTCATATAGCAAGTCCGATAATTCATCACCATGACCAAGTCTACCAAAGGAGTTAGCAGTACCAAAAAGCCTAAAGTTCACAAAAAACTCGTGCACAAAGCTATCAAGAAAACCGACCTGGAAGCCTTTTCCAGTGGACAGAACGTGGTGGACCAGGCCGAGGATCAGGCAGCAATGGGCAGTCAGCGTATGCTCAAAATGATGATTGAAGGCAAGAAGTCTGCCAAAGAAGAGGTTTTTTCCAGATTCACTGAAAAAGGCGAAGTATTGTCATCGACTGATCTAAAAACGCCTTTGCTGGTGATCTTTGCCACAGATTTGGGCGGGGACAGAGAGTTGATAGACCGGGAATCACTATTTAAATTGCTGGAAGGTCTGATGATTTTGAATTTAAAAATGGTGGTGGTGGATACTCAGCAAATTTCTGATTTGAATAATTTGAGTGAATTGCCTGAACAAAATGACAGAAAAATTATCTGGTATAACCCCAAACAAGACAATGCCGGTAAAGGCCGTGAAGAAAAGGAAATTGACCGTCTGCTTTTGGCCAGTGATATGGCCATGTTATTTAATCGAAATCATGATTTGATTGGGCTGCTGATGAAATATGGCATTGTGGTAATAGGTGATGAAGCCTCCCCAATGCTGGAGAATTATCATCCCAATACTGAAAGAGGGAATTCATTTACCTATGCCAACAAGGATTTGTGGAGTATTTTCGCAGCTTTGGTAAGGGCTTTGGAAACCTATAAATTCCCCTACGATTGGCAGCATATTGTTAGAAAGATTTTTAAATAATTTAAGCCATTAGGTCATGCCGATTTTTGGTATTATTCTGGAATCATGTGCCGGGCTTTTTGAAGAAATTTCCGTATCGCTGGGGAAAAGGGAGGCGGCCAGAGGGCGTGGCAGTATTTTTATGATGGGATTTGTTCAGCATTTTGCGGCCTTGATTTTTCTCGGGCTGGTGGTGCTTTTGGGCTTTGATCAATGGAAATTGAGTATGGAAAGTCTACCCTGGATTGCTCTACGCATACCGCTTGAGCTGGTTCAATTGTATTTCACTTTGATAGCCCTGGAATTGGCGGATCGGACGGAGTTTTCTTTTTTTAAAGTAGGAACTGTACCATTTTTATTACTGGTAGATTTGGCTTTGGGCTATGTGATTAATGTCGATCAGATTATTGGCATGCTGCTTTTGATGGGACTGTTTGCCTTTATTTTTTTCAAGAAAATAGTAAGTCGTAAGGGATTACCTTTTGTAATTTTCTCAACCATTAATCCTGTGCTGACTATTTCAATTTTTAAGCACAACATTACGCATTTTAATTCAGTGGCAACCGAACAGTTTATTATTTATCTCGTTTTGGTGATTTTCCTCATGCTGCTACTGATTTTCAAGACCAAGGAAAATCCTTTTAAATTTATGTTCAGACGGATTGAAATTGGCGAAGCCATGTCGGTGGGACTGTGTACTTTGTTGTCTTCCTATGCTTATATTTTTGCTCCGGCTTCAGTAATTTTGACTGCCAGAAGAGCTGGTGGAGTGTTGTGGTCTACTTTGTCCGGAATATTTTTCTTTAAGGAAGATCATAAAAAGCAGAAAGCCTTTACTGCTTTTACACTGGTGATAATCCTGATTTTATTGGCCAGATAAAAATCAGTTTAAAAGTCTCGAGATCGGGTTCTTGAAGGCGCTGGACTAAGGTGTCAGAATTTGATTAATCCAGACTAATCCAGTGAAACTGAGCCGTTACCACCGCCACTACCACGGAAATTTTCACCGAGGTTTTGGACATTGCGGAAAATATCACCAAGATCGAGGTATTTGACCACGTTGAGACCAATGAACTGTCCAACGGCCTGAACAATTACTACGGAAAGAATAGTGATAATTAAACCGATAATGGCATAGCGGATAGTACCTACTGCCTGTTTGATTTTGTCTTCACTTCCTCCGGAAAGGATGAAAGAAAAACCACCAATAATGATAAAAATTACTGATAATAAGCCTGCGAAAAGAATAGCATAAGCAAGGCCTTTATTGACTACATCAGGGATATTGTAGTTAGATGCAGCTTCAACGATTGAACTGTTTCCCATGGCTTTGGAGAATTAAAAAATGCCTAGGAACAATCTACTCGGTAAATCGTTTCTAGGCAAATTATTTTAGCTTTTTAGACTAGATGCCAAGGCTTTCGTCAATGTTAGCATTGCCGCCTGGAGCTGGAGAACCATCTGGTTCAACAATCTTGAGGTTAACGCGGGCATTGTTCTTGGAGCCGATAACACGGAGAAGAATTCTGATTGATTTAGCAGTTTGACCGCTTTTACCAATTACTTTACCCATATCTTCTTTGGCAACCTTGAGTGTAATAAGGACACCCATTTCGTCTACTGTTCTTTCAACAGAAACCTTGTCTGGGTTGTCAACAATTTGTTTGACTACATATTCAACAAACTGTAAGTCTTGCATATTATCCATTATAGTGGGGTTAGGATATAAAGTTTGTTTAAACTAACTATGCTTGTGGAGCAGCTTCGGCTGGTGCTTCAGCTTTTTCAGTTGGAGCAGCAGGTTCGTCACCACCCTTCTTTCTCTTGGCTTTGCGGTCGGTCTTGAAATGGATATATTTTTCCATTCCAGTTACGCCCTCAGCTTTGAGCAGAGAAGCTACGGTTTCGGAAGGCTGTGCGCCTTTGGAAATCCAATAAAGAACACGGTCTTTATTGACGGTGAAAGCCTTGTCTTTGGTTGCAGGATGATAGTGTCCAAGCAGCTCAACATACTGTCTTTTGACAGCTTTGGCTTGTTCGGCTACTACGATTCTGAAACTTTCCTGAGCAGGCTTTCCAGTACGAGTAAGTCTGATTACTAACACGCTTTTTCGGGTTAAAAGAATTTCTAAAAGTGGCCCAAGTGTATGGCGTATGGAAAGTAAAGTCAAGAAGATTTGAAAAATGCTTATTTTAACTGGATTTTTAGCTATTTTGTAATGAAAATGGGAGTGACCAAGTTTATATAAAGTGAATTTAATTTTTTATTTAAAAATATGAAAAAATCCACCCGAGTTTTGGCTTTATTGCTGCTCAGTATGATGATTTTGAGCGGTTGCACTGATACAGTAACCCTAACTACTACTGCCCCTAAGGATGAGCAGGGTAATAATGAGACGGCAGTTAAAGAAAATGATTCTAAAAAGGACATCAGTGAGGGAAGCGTAGATTTTCAGAAATTAAGCAAAGTGGATTTGGAAAAAGTTTTGGGAAGTCTCAAAAAAGATATGATGGAAGTGGAATATAAAACAGCCAAGCAATATGCCAATGATGAATTGGCTCATACAGATGAGGAATTAAAGACACTCTGGAATGATTATGAAGCACGTCTGGTTACGGCATTTGAGGTCGGGACAATCAAGAAAGCGCCTTATGAAG
>JADLFY010000135.1 GCA_020849575.1 Candidatus Peregrinibacteria bacterium | reverse complement strand
ATGATTGCTGACACTTTCTTGTCCATCAATCAATTGGGCCAAACTATACTTCCTGAGCTTTTCAAATACTCACGCAGCTGGCAAAAAAAATTGCAAAAATCAATCAGCAAAAATCGTCAAATTCTCAAAGAAGTACTGGGCAAACACCCTAAAGTCAAATTACAACTGCCCGCTGGTGGACTCTATGCCATGCTACAAATCGATACCATTCTGGGTGACGAAGATTTGACCATCGAGTTGATCGAACGTACTGGGACTTATTATCATCCCGGAGCTTTTTATGGATTGCCATCGGGCGAAAACACTCATCCCTATCTGATAGTCAATCTTTTTCAGAATTCCAAAACCCTACAACAAAGTTTGAAAAAACTGATCGCCTATCTGCAACCCCGTCAATCCAGCTAAGCTCGGCCACATCATTACCGCATCATCCAGCCATGCCGCCCCCGCCGTCCAGCTCATGCCACCATCCAGCGGCCTCGCTCCACTTACAAATTGAGATCGGCTTTATCATAAATTCTTTTTCGTCCATAGAAAGCAGCCCAATAGGCTTCTCCATAGCTGAAATGCCACCATTCGGTGCAGAGTGGAGCAAAACCCTCACTCAACATGGCTGTTAATAGAATTTCCCGATTTTGTTTGGCTTTGATAGAAATTCTGGGATGAAATATGGCTGATTTGTCATCAACAGTATTAATTTTTGTGCCCATATCCAATTCTTTGCCGGTTTTACAATCCACCAGAGTCAAATCAACGGCACCACCGGTAGAGTGGGGAGGACAGAGATTGGGATCAGCAATAAACTGGGTGGTTTTCTCCCAGAGAGCTTTTTTGCTGATTTTAGGATATTTCTGGCGCAGCATGCTGGTGATTTCAGCAAACTCGATTTGCTGCTGTTTTAATGGCCGGTAAATCTCATAAATTTTTAGTCTGAGACCATAAGTCCTTTGTAAAAATCTGTTTACTCTAATTAATTTTCTGATTACTGATTTTCGGCCTTTTAATCTGGCTTTTGGTGAAGCTTTAATCAAACCTGACCACCAGCCAACTCTTACAAATTTCTCTTTCACCAGCTCGGTTGGTACCTTCAAAACATCAGCTTCGTTCAAATAATTTTTCAATCTGTCAGCTAGAGAAAGTTTGGCATACTGTCTATAACTGAAGGTTTTAAATACCTCTATTTTCATACTGTAACATCAATTAATTGAACTGATTTTAAATCAGCAGCACCTACAATAGAAATCTTTTCTCTTTCCATATTTACTCTCAGATTTCCTGCTCGGGTTATAATATCCAAAGCCGGTTGCCGATTCTGGGATCGTAATTTATTAAATACGCCTGCTACGCAGGCCGACCCAGTCCCACAGGCCATGGTTTCAGCATTTACACCGCGTTCAAAAGTTCTGTTACGGAGCCCCTCCGCCACGGTTGGATTGCGGAAAAAATCATCAGGAAGCTCCACCACATTCAGATTTCTCCTCCCGATTTTTTGTCCGGCCAATAAACCATCTTTAGCCAAAGGCAAACCATATTTGCTCAATACACCCTCGACTTCAGCTCTGGTGCAGAAAATCACCGCATGTGGTTCTCCTACATTAGCCATATGTACAAACAGATTATCCTCCGGCAAAAAATAATGACCTTCATATTCAAATTTACCCAGGTCAGCTTCAAAATTTTTGCTGTCCAGCATTTTTACTTTTCTGGGACCGGCCAAAGTAATCAGCTCCTCTTCTTCCCTCCCAAAAGCCTCAAATAAATATTTACCCACGGCTCTTAAACCATTCCCGCACATCAATGATTCACTTCCATCTTTTTCCATTATTCGCATCTGCTTGAGACCCGTGCGAGTTTGTTCCACCTGATCAAAAATTACCAAGGCCGAATCTTTTCGGGAAATATTCAGTTTATCAACAATCAAGGGTTTTGCCCTTTCCAGAGACTCTTCCGCTTTGGTTAATCCCAGGTCAAAAATCAGAAATGAATTCGCCAACCCGTCAGCCTCCGCCAAATTTATTTTCATAATATTATTTTTTACGTTTTAACATCACATCCAAAATCATCTGATGCGTCTTGAAACTCAGGCTTAAAGGCCCTTCCAGCTTTTCAGCTGATAAAAGTGCTTTTCCTCTCAACAAATCGTATTGAGAAACAAAAGGCGCCTGGTTACCGGCATCCGCTATAGCATCCACGGCCTCTCTGATGGCATTGGACAAAGATTGCAAATCATCTTTAGCTTCAAGATAAGGTATTTCTTTTTTTGACAGACGATTACGCAGTTGCTCTCTGGCCCTTTCCAAGGGCACAAAATGATTCAAAGCTCCCAGTAAATCGTTTTCACCTTCAATGGGTAAATAACTCAGAGCTGATCCAGGAATCATTTTTAAGACAACCTTAGCCGGCATTGGCAGACCGAATCGACTTTTACCAATCTCTCTCAGAGTTTCATAATACTGATTCATCATATTCAGAATATCGGCATTTCTTGAATATTTAATCATGCTTGGACCGGACACCAAGACCGCCTCAAATGCACCATCACTATTCACCGGAACTTTCTGTCCATTTTGATAATAGGTAAGCATCTGTTTGATTGCCGTCAGAATCAATCTCAATTCATTTCTGGGTATCGGAGAGCCTTCTTTCATGGCTTCGCCGCGATTTACCGTAGCATCCGTTCGTTCAGAAAATCTGAAATAATCCTCCGCTGCCCGCTCCACCTGGGCCTTGGTCAAAGTAATCAAATCGCTTTCTTCATTGCGCACAAGTGTAAATCCCGAGCTAAAATTTCTGACCTTTTTAACCTCACCTTGTTCTGTGACATATCGGGAAAAAACTTCCGGTACTTCTGCCTGAAAAGCAGTGATCAATTTTCGCAATAATTCATTTTCCCTGCCCAAAACAAATTCTTCCGGAAAAGTATTTGTACTGGATTTTGGTAAAGCCAATTTAGTGGATTTCATGTGCAGATGACCAGGATTTTTAGCCTCCAATTCACTAATTAACCCGTTGATTCTGCCTTCTGTCAGCCCTTCTCTGAATTTCAAATATGGTGTCATAATTGGTTGTAGTTCCGGGTCAGTCAAATCATGAACTTCGCCATCAAATTTGATTTTGTCCGGTGCATCCAGAACATCTATCTTGCTCTGATTTTCAGTGAAGTTCACGGTAGGCACGCCTATTACTTCCATCAAATACATGTCTTCTCTCCATTTATTACCTAAGTGTGGAGTAAAACAGGTTGGTCTTTCTTTAGCCAATTGCGCCAATTCTGCTGGTGAAATCTGATCATCTACGCGGACAGTTACCAGCTTCGCTTTCTCTTTTTCGGTATTTTTTTCCAATTGCATAATCCAAATATTTTAGTGATAAAAAAAGCCCCTCGTGGAGTTCGAGGGGCTTGTTGATTGTTGATTCAAATAAACTTATTCACAACAATAGCCCCTCTGTTTAAAGAGTACAATCATAATCCAGTTGATATGATTGAGGGCTACCTGTTTCATAGTTTAAGTAAAACTGAGACCAAAATTAAACTAGCAGAAAAAAATTGTCAAACACTTTTCTAAGAAACGGTTGCAGGCCAGCCATCTCTTGACTAAAACACGATAAAATGTTTTAATCAAAGCTTGAACTTACTTTAAGTCAGGGCATGCTCGAATCATTGTTGCAAAAACAGGGCTTATCTGAAAAGAAAATTGCCATTTATCGTCTGCTTCATGATCTCGGTGAATTGCCGGCCAGTATTGTTGCCAAAAGACTTGGTCTCAACCGT
>JADLFY010000134.1 GCA_020849575.1 Candidatus Peregrinibacteria bacterium | reverse complement strand
ACCCCTGGATTACACCGAGCAAAGCCATTTTATTAATCTCATCAGTCTGCTTCAAACCCACCACATCCGGAAAAAGTTTCAAATTATCTTCATCCAGAGTAATACCCTGATATGAACTAAACATTCTAAAAATATTCGTACAATTAGCCAGATCGGCATAACACCTATCCAGGGTCGCCTTTCTTAATTTCAAAACATTCAAATCATTGGCTATTTTTGCCACCACATAGGCTCTGGAAACACCACCTTCCTGAATAGATTCAGTTGGTGGAAACAATTCTTCCTCAGTAATCTGTTCAGCCGGAGTCACCGGAGTTTCCAATGGTAAAACCGAAGTTCTTGGCAAAGTCACTCCAAAATTATCAACAGGAACCTCTCCCCCAGAATTGGTGACAGTTTGGCCACCCGATTCCGTACCACCTTCACCCGCTGGATTTGTCCCGCCTTCTTCTGGCGGATTGGAAGTAGTTTCACCTGGTACTTCTCCACCATTTTCAGTTGGCGGATTCTCAGTAGGTGGGTTTTCTACTGGTGGATTCTCTCCCGGAGGATTTTCAGTTGGCTGATTTTCTCCAGTTGGCACAAATGGTTCACCACCCTGAGTTGGTCCCTGTCCAAAACCACCGGAACCACCTCCGCCTCCACCCGAAGGCGGTGCAACTACAGTACCTGTAACATTAATTGCTGCCTGACCTGTAATTCCACCATAGATAGCCCGAATACTTGCAGGAGCATTACCACTTCCCAAATCACTGACTGGCGTAACCAAACCCACCGTATTCACCAATGCCACATTACTGTCTGTACTTGACCAGACAGTCAAAGGATCATTGGTCACATCCTTATCTGGAATCGCCGCAATCAAACTGGGATATTCATACTTGGCAATCGCTGTATACTGAATACTGGGAGCCCCCTCGGCCACATTGAGCACAGCAGGAGTAACCTCCACACTAGTGGGAACAATTCTCATTTGCATATTTACCTCAGAAAAAACCTGGGCACTGCTAATCTCACCAAACAAACTAACTAGCACAACCAGTGCAGTTAACTTTTTCGCCTTAGAAAGCCAGGGAAAACCTCTGAAAAACATTTGTCCTTTTTATTTTTTTATTTTCAAAAAACATCTTACCATAGCCAAGCCAAGACGCAAAAATTTTTCTCTGATAAATTTCTAACTAATACCATCAACTCCCTGATCCTGAACTTTCTTATATTTATCCCCAAAAACATAAGGTGGGAAATAATACTTAAACAACAGAGGCCATGATCTGGTCGCCCTATATCTATCATGAGCAGCCGGCGTATGTTTGGACAAATTGGAAATACAAACGGATTTTAAACGATGCACCTGAGTTTCGACTGTAACATCATCAAATTCCAAAGTCTCTCCTTCAATGTATTCATCTTCCCCTTCACTTTCTATTATACCCCTTACCTTAGTCGGAAAACTGAGAATTTTCGCCGTTTTAAAAGACTGATTTTGTCTGAAACTCTCAGAGGAAGCAGCATGGGCCATTCCACCACCATTCTTCACAGAAATACTTCTGCCCTGGGACAAATCATCAACTTTCAAAACATTTCTAATCTGATAGGCATACTGATATTCCCTAAAAGCATTTTCAGACTCCTCATTCGGGAATACAAACATCGCCCGGCATGGATCACTTATTTCTTTCCCTCGATCATCAGTCAACACCCGATTATATGAATCCTTAACATGAATCAGATGGCCATCTCCAGAATAAACCAGCGCCTGAACATCTTTTTTAACTTTACGCACATAACGTTTCTTATGATTTTCTTCAATCAATTCAAAATACGGTATATCCATGGTTACTTTCTGGAATTTCTTTTCTTCAGCCGAATAAACTCTATACAAATCTCCTTTCCACTCCATAATGCCGGTTTTATCCAATGGCACTGAAGGATCAACCATCATCGCTTTTTGCATTTCCATATCCAGCTCTTCAGTAAATCCATCCAGTCCTTTAGGGTTAAAAACCATATCATAAGCAGGCTTATCAAAAGACTTCCCTTCACCATTCAATTTTTCAATTACCCTGATCTGAATAGCAATTTCTTCAGGTTTTCTGATTTTCAAAGACTTTTTCAAACTTTTCTCAGCCAAATCTCTTCTCACATCTTCACTTCTGAAATTGGCATTGGCCATTTTTTTACTCACTTTCAGAAAATCCATCAAAAAAGCTCCTGCTGCAAACGCTATCTGACTATCAGGAATATCCTGATGATGAGGAAAAGCCTCTTTAAATTTTTTCGGATAAACTACATAAGTAATCAAAGTAGCCAGATCATGACAATCAAGTATTTCCTTTGGATAACGGCACAATTCCCGAACTTCATCATCCTTTCGAAGAAACAAAGCTTCATTAATAACGCGTAAAAACTTTCTTTTCGCTCTCAGAAAATTCAAAGCAATAAATTTATCTACATCTTTTTGGGTAATTCCATGTTCTGGAGTTGGTATATCAGTCAGCCCAACCATCGCCCTGAATTTCTGCATAAAAACAGCCGGATTAGCCTCAGCAGTATTAATTAAAGTCCTCAGATAACTCCTTAACTGCGAAGTCGAATTGGTCAGCCCAACATTATTTGGATCATTCAAACGATGCAGAAGATCAGGATCAGTAATCTTTTTCAACTTGGCCTTTTTCTTTGTATAAAAGCGATAGACAGCCGGTGTAATAAATGTTGCATAGAAATCCCTGACATTAAAGTCTTTGGAGAAAAATATTTTTTCATTTTTTACCAAATCCTCATGTCTGACCGGCCCAACCAGCAATATTCCAGCCTTATCCAAATCGCCTCTCACTCCAAAACGGGTGGCATAAACTCTCTGTTCTTCAACACAATTACTCATCTGTCTGCTCTCTTCATATAACCAGTCATACAGAGTAGCATCACCAAACCTGACAATATTCACACCAATACTATCCAGATAACTCATCAAATTATTAAATTCTTTCCGTTCAAAAATAGTCATCCGGTTCACCGCATCATATCTGACTACCCGACCCATCATAAATCCCATTACAAAGCCCTTTGGATCCTCATTAAATTTTTCAGCATAAGCACTGCTTGCCAATCCCGGCGTCTTCTTGTCACCAACCAGACTGGTTTCAATTTTTTGAGCCACTTTACTAATCAGATCGGAAGCCGGCTCCCCCTCTTTTTCAATAAATTTTTTCTCAAATAAATTGGATAATTCCACCATCGGAAATTGCCTTTTCTGCTGGGTTAAAAAGGCATACAGCGTTTCGGCACTGGTCAGGCCATTTCTGTCCAAAAAACGCAGAATATTCACCAGCACCTGTTTTTCTACCTCCTCCAGATCTTCTTCATTCAAAGTAAATCTTCTGTCTACATGCGGAGCAACTTTTGAATCAGTGTCCAATTCCAGCAAAGAACTAGCAAAATGCCTGGAAATCACCAAAGCTATATTATTTTTCACAAATCTCTCCATAAATTCCGTCAAACTCAATCTGGCTTTAATATAGGCAAATTCTCTTACCATCGCCTTGATCATTTCACCGAGAGATTCACCCGCCCTTTCCTGCTGGGCCATCTGTTTCATTTTCAAATCAATCTCCTTATCAGTCAGACGCTCAGATTCACTGACAAACCAGCCAAAACGTACTCCCACCGTAGGATCAATT
>JADLFY010000133.1 GCA_020849575.1 Candidatus Peregrinibacteria bacterium | reverse complement strand
GGCATTGAACTGACTGCAGAAACCAGGGATATTTACACCGTGTTGACCCAAAGCAGGACCGATTGGAGGTGCTGGATTGGCTTTTCCGGCAGGAATTTGTAATTTAATTACAACTTGTACTTTCTTTGCCATAAATAAGCTAAATTAATAATTTATTGAGATTTTCAGCCAATTGTGTAGAAGCTCACCTTTGGCTTAATTTAAACCCGAAAGAAGTTTTTTAGTAAGTTCAAAATAAGTTTTTCCGTTACTTACAGCCTTCGGATAGCTCAGAGCATACACATTTTGTTTGGTTTTGACAACCAAAAAAGCGTATTCTTTTGGCTCACTGAAATTGAGGTAAAAAGAGGCCAGACCAAATTGGTTGGTTTCATTTATGGTAAGGCCTAATTCGGTTTTCATCCGGGCCTTCAAATATTCATAAAATTGATTGGCAGAATCTTGGTCAATTTGATTGAATTCAAAAATTCTCAAAACCTCTTTTTCATACCCCTGATCATTTTCCGTTACGACTTTCTCCAGAGCAGTAGTTCCTCCCAGTCCAGACAAATCAAACTGATCAAATAACATCCCATTATAAGGTTTTGGCTGTATAGTAAAATTTCTATAACCGGCTGCCACCAACATCTCTGAAGTAACATTTTTGGCCAACTCTTTATTTTTGCCATCAGGTCCGTCGATTTTTACCATACTATTCCCAAATTCCAGTGCCGGCTTTTCATTCACATTTATTTTTTCAAAACTTTCTTCAATTCCTTTAAAATTTTCCTCAAAATACTTTTTATCATCGGCACTCAGCTGGCTTGTTTCCGCAATAATATCCTCATCAGTTAATGGCTGATTTTCCTCAGTTTTTTCTGCTACACCGGGCTGATCATTTTGCCCATTTTCAACAGCTTTTTCACCTTTCAGATTATTGTAATCCGTAGTTAAAAATTCACCATTTTTCTCTACGGTTTTCCCCGAATTCTGATTATTTTCTATGGTCGAATTACCAAAAGTTTTGCGGGCGGGAGCATCCTCCACGTCAACAATCGCTATAAAAAGCACGGTCAGAATTGCCAATATTGAAATGGTGGCCAGAAATGTCGAAGATTTGCTTTGCATGCCCAATTACAAAATCTGCGAACAATATAACATCGAAATAGGCGCTTTGCTACTTATTTCTTCTTCACTTGTGTGAAATCCAGTTCAATAGGAGTTTCGCGTCCAAAAATGGAGATAAGTACTTTAACTTTACCTTTTTCTTCATCAACTTTATTCACCACACCATCATAATTAACAAACGGACCATCGAGAATAATCACATGATCGCCCACACTGAAGTCAATTCTAAATTTGGCTTCTTCAGTCCCCATCTGTCGTTTAACAATATTGAATTCTTCAGGAGAAACTGGAACCGGAATATTTCCTGAACCTACGAAACCAGTAACATTTGGAGTATTTCTAACTACATACCAAGACTCATCGGTTACAGTCATATCTACCAGTACATAACCAGGGAAAATACGTTTTTTTTCAGTTACAGGTTCACCTTTTTTGATTACAATCTGGGTTTCTTTCGGCACAACCACATCAAAAATATATTCATGCATGTTCAGAGAGTCGATTCTTTGCTTAAGGGCCTCGGCTACTGCATCTTCATATCCTGAATAGGTGTGAATTACATACCAGTGTCGGCCTGTATTCTCGGCGTGTCTTGCCATGTTTAAGGGAATTTATAATTTATTGTTTTGTGCCAAATCCAGCAGTTGAGTATAACCGAAATTGAACAGCCAGTCTACTAAGCCAATTATTGCGGCAAATACCAGACAGAAACCGATTACAATCAAAGTAAGCTTGAAAGCTTGCTTACCTGTAGGCCAGGTTATGCGCTTCAATTCCATCACACTCTCCTGTACATATTCTACTGCCGGATTGGCCTTTTTGTCAGACATATTCAATTTGCTAATTCATAAAGCACAAAAATTTAACCAAAATAGTGGGAATTAATCAAGAAGTTTTGATAATTTCGCCCTTTTTTGCTATAATAAATAGATTTATATCTGACCAATAAATGTCAAATCTGCTCAAACAAATACCAAAATTTACCTTTTATACCATTTTGGCTACTGGTTTGGCTTTTTTTCTTCGAGACTTTAGTTTGGCTCAAACATTGCCTTTGCCTGATGTCGGAAATTACAATGGCATGGTTCAGGACCCGGGCGGCAAAATTACTGATTTTGGAACGGGTGCCGCTTCTTTGATCGTTGGTATTGTCATGAATATCCGTTATGTTTTGACAGCTGTTGCCATTGCCATGATCATTTTTGCCGGTTTCCGCATGGTTACTGCCCAGGGTAATGAAGAAGCCTGGAAAAGTGCCAAATCAACCCTAGTCTGGTCTATCGTAGGATTGGCTTTGGTCGGACTTTCTGGAGAAATAGTTCGTATTTTTGCTGTAGGAAAATGTACAGAACTCGGCATGCTTCCTGCCACCAACACCACTGGTTGTGTAGAGGGCGGTTTCCTCAAAAATCCTCAGGCCATTGTTCAAAGAGCCACTATTTTTAACACTGATGTCAAATACATTATCACCTTCATCAAGTATGTGATTGGTGCTCTGGCTGTGACCATGTTGATGAGAAATGCCATTCGTATGGTAACCAATTCTGCCGGTGATGAACTGGAAAAGGACAAAAAGAATGTGGTAGCCAGCATTATCGGTTTAATTCTGATTATCGTTGCTGATCCCATTATCAACAAAGTTTTCTTTAGCATTGATACTACTCGTTATCCAGGTACTGGTGGTCCTGAAGTGGCCATCAATTATGTTCAGGGTGTCAGCGAAATAGTGGGTTTTACCAATTTTCTGGTTACCATTCTCACTCCAATTGCCATTCTGGTAATTGTTGCTGGTGGTGTCATGTACATGACTGCAGCCGGCAATCCCGATGCTCAGGGCAAGGCTCAACGAATGATTTTTCTGGCCCTGGTAGCAATCCTTCTTATTTACGGAG
>JADLFY010000132.1 GCA_020849575.1 Candidatus Peregrinibacteria bacterium | reverse complement strand
TGAGCGACTTCTTTGGCAAAGAAAAAGATATCCTTGTTCAGGTTATCGAGACTACCATTCACGCCATCGAAACAGGTCTGCGTTACGGGCTAGACAGCGCCATGAATAAGTTCAATTAAATCTTTAGTTTTCCCGTCAGTTCTACCAAAATTAAGAAATTTTTCCAGTATTTCATAGGCAGCTTCTCCCAAAGATAATTCAGCTTTAAGACGCTGATAATCTTCCTCATCTTTCAAAAAACCCATTTCCAGATATTTCTCCTTTCTCAATTCCAATAGTGATAAAAGGTTGGTAACCGGCAAATCAGGATGAAATTGTGAAGCAAAAATATTTTTATACTGATAGGCCTGCACCGGAGAATTATCGTTATAGGCAAGCAAAACAGCCCCTTCAGGCAGAACTTCTACCCTGTCATTATGAGATTCATGAACCATTTTATTCTGATCAAATCCTTCCAAAAAAGGATGTTTTTTACCCATCTCCGTCAAAGCAATTTTCACTGAACCAAATTCCGGCCCATTGGGGTTTCTGATCACCTTTCCACCCATTTCCTGAGCCACAAATTGACAACCAAAACAAATCGCATAAGTTGGTTTACCACTTTCCAAAATCAAATCCAAAGCTCTCTTAAGCCGTGGTTTCCAGTGAAAATCTTCATAGGCCGATCTGGCCGAACCGGAAATAATAATTCTATCCGCATTAGCTATTTCCTCTTCAATCAAATCATTCTCATGTAACTTCTGTGCTCTAAACTTTGAAGAAACCGCACTTCTACCCGTTAAAACCTTACACACATTTTCCAAAGCATTAACATTTTTATTAAAATCAATTACATCCAAAATTAAAACTTTCATCTCTTTTTTAAAGCTATTTTTATACGCGCAAGATCTTAAACCTTTACTTTCCAAATTCAAGACCATTTTTCAGCTTGCATTATCCAATCTTTTCCATTAAATTAGCGGCGCTATAAGATCTAATTTATCAATATGTTTGCAGTTGTTGAAATCGCTGGAAAGCAATACAAAGTGGCCCCAAAAGCTCAAGTCATGGTAGATCTCCTCGAAACTAAAGAAGGGGAATCCATCACTATCGACAAAGTCCTTCTCAAGTCTGAAGATAATGGCTCAAACTGCCAAGTTGGCCAACCTTATACAGGTGATTCTCTGAGCGCCAAGGTTATTGAACATGTCAAAGGAGACAAAGTTCGCGTCTTCAAATTCAAGCCAAAAACCAGATTTGCCAAGACTCGTGGTCATCGTCAGAACTATACCGTAATTGAATTGGCAGAGTTTTAGATCAGATCTAAAACCTTTTGCAAATCATCAGATAGATCTATTTTCAGATCTATCTTTTTTTTGCTGATTGGATGATTGAATTTCAGCCTATATGCATGCAAAAACTGCCTTTCCAAACCTATTTCCTTAAATTTGGCATTAATCCGGTCTCTTCCATAATGCTTATCACCAATCAAAGGATGTCCAATCGACTCAAAATGCACTCTGATCTGATGAGTTCTCCCTGTATGCAATTTTATATCAACCAGACTGAATTTCTGGCCACCAAAATCATATTTCTTTACCACCTTATATTCAGTTTTGGCTTCTTTGGCATTAATTCCATCAATAGCCATTTTCTTTCTGTCCCTGGGACTTCTCCCAATTGAAGCAACAATCAATCCCTTTTTTTCTTTCAATTCACCATAAATCAAAGCCAAATAACTTTTATCCACCTCTCTTGATTTAAAACTATTTACCAGTTCCTGATGGGCTTTATCAGTCTTGGCAATCACAATCAGCCCCGATGTATCTTTATCCAATCTATGCACTATTCCTGGCCTTAAAACACCTCCGATACCTTTCAATCCTTCCCCCACATGAGCCAAAGCAGCATTAACCAGACTTTTACCCATAAATTTACCCTGTTCCGCCGGATGAACCACCACACCTGGATCCTTGTTAATTACCAAAATATATTTATCTTCATAAACTACTTTTAAAGGCAATTTCACTGGCTCTAAATCCATAGACAAGGCCTTCGGATAATCTATCATCAGCTGATCTCCCTCAGCTACTTTAAAACTCGGCTTGAGATACTTTCCTCCAAGCCAAACCCGCTTCTCCTTGAACATTTTTTGTAAATATTGTCTGGAAACTTCATTTTCCAGCTTGGACAAAGCCAAATCAGCCCTTAATCCTGCCAGTTCTGAACTCACTACATATTTTCTTTTTTCAGCAAACATTAGCTTAAAAACGAAATTTTGTACAAATCCACTTTTACAGTAAAATAACCTTAAATCAAAACTTAAAACCAGCGAAATGGAGGTTAATAAAAAACTTATTCAAAGAATTCTCACCAGAAATGTTTCCGAAGTTGTAATTCGCAAAGAACTTGAATCCAAATTACTATCCGGCAAAAAACTCAAAATCAAATTTGGCATTGATCCAACAGGAGCTTATTTGACGCTTGGTCATATGGTAGTAATGAGAAAATTAAGAGAATTTCAGGAAGCAGGACACGAAATATATCTTTTATTCGGGAATTTTACTGCTCAGATTGGCGATCCTACTGGCAAAAGTGAAACTCGAAAACCACTGACAAAAGAGCAGGTCGAAGCCAATGCCACTACTTATCTGGAACAGGCCGGCAGAATTCTCGACCTCGATAATGTTAAAGTAGTTTGGAATGCCGATTGGCTGGGCGAATTCAAATTTAATGATGTCCTCACTTTGGCCGGACAATTTACCGTTGCCCAAATGTTGGAAAGAGACATGTTTCAGGAACGTATCAAAAAAGACCAACCCATCGGATTGCATGAATTTCTTTATCCTCTCATGCAGGGCTACGATTCAGTAGCACTCAATGCTGACGTTGAATTAGGAGGAAATGATCAGATGTTCAATATGATGGCTGCCAGACCGCTTCAAAAACATGCCGAACAAACACCTCAGTCCGTCATGACCATGAAAATCCTGGTGGGCACCGACGGAATCAAAAAAATGGGTAAAAGCGAAGGTAATTTCATTGCTGTTCTGGATGAACCACGCGAAATGTTTGGGAAAATCATGTCCATTCCCGACCACATCATTGGCAATTATTTCGAAATGTGTACAAATTATGAAGAAGAAGAAATCAAAAACATTGAAAAACGCCTGAAAAAGGGTGAAAACCCCCGCGATATAAAAATCGAATTGGCCAAGACCATCGTCACCATGTATCACAGCCAGGAAGCTGCCGACAATGCTGCCCAGGAATTCAATAACATTTTTAGTAAAGGCGGCATACCCGACGACATTGAGACTATCATTTTAAGCAGCAATAACAAACCATTAATTGATATTTTAGTCGAACACAAATTAGTCGCTTCCAAAAGCGAAGCACGTCGTTTAATCGATGGGGGTGGGATAAAAGTTGATCAAAACAAGATATCCGACTATAATTACACATTGAATTTAGAGAGTGAAGTTCTCGTACAAATAGGCAAACGTAAATTTGTAAAATTTAAAACCGAATAGTGAAGTTAAAAGATCAACGCATAAATCTATCACTTCAGGTATTGCAAAGAATTCAGGACAACTACTCAACTGCCCTGGGCATACCAATTTCTATTCGTAATCAGGAAGGAGAATTAATCACCAAGCTCAGCCAGCCCAGTAAATTATGGGCTTTAATTCATTCCAGTGCTGAAGCCGAAAAAAAGCTAGTCAATCTGCTAAAAATCGCCATTGAAAAATGTAATCGTACTGGTCAGGTGGTAATTTTTGAGAGACATCCCGACACCTATGCTTTTCTTGCTCCTATTTATGTTGGAGGAGAAATTATAGCCTTTTTTATTGGAGGACTGGTGAGATTTGGCAATCCCAATCTGGAAATTGCTACTGAACAATCAGCAATTCTTAAAATTGACTTGGATACCTACCTGGACGCTTATTTAAATCTGCCTTTTTTCACCAAAGAAAGACTTGAAGCCTCAGCCAATCTCATCAAACTAATTGGCTCAACCATCTTTAATCTGGAAAATCAGGGTTCAGAAAATAAGGCCAAAAACCGTCTCATCACCAGAAAAAATGAAGAATTGACCACTCAATTACAGGAATCACAAAATCTTTATAAAAGAATTTTTGATACCGTTAATGATGGAATTTATCTGGCCGATCTGGAACAGGGGACTTTCATCGATATAAATCCTGCTGGCGCTCAATTATTGGGCTATCAGTCACCAACTGATTTGATTGGTAAAGTTGTCAGAAATCTCTATGTAAACCCCAGTGAAAGAGATCACTACCTGGAAAAACTTAAAGCTCAGGGAGTAATTAGCAAATGGCCAGCACATATCAGAACTCCTTCAGGAGAAGAAAGATATTTTGAAACCAATGCCAGCCTGATTCTCGATCAAAAAACTGGAAAACAAATCATTCAGGGTATTTTTAGGGAAATACTTCCCCGTGAACACCGCCAAATCTGATGAATACACTTATATCGACGAAAACACCACTCGCCAAAGTCATTTCCACCACCAAGGCGCATCTAAACTTACTTGAATCTGTAGGCGTTGCAACTGTAGGTGATTTTTTAAAATATTTCCCTCGCACCTACAATGACTCCAGCGAATTCACTACAATAATTCAAATCCGCACCGATCAAATTAACACCATTAAAGGTACACTCAGCCAGTTAACCGAAATTCGCACAAAGTTCGGTAAAAAACTGATCAAAGCCAAATTAACTGACGAAACTGGTAGCGTAGATGTTATTTGGTTTAATCAACCTTTTATTAAAAGAATTTTACATAATGGCCAGCAGGTTATTCTCTCTGGCAAAGCAAAATTTGAATTGGGCAAAGTAACTTTATTAAGTCCCGATTATGAAGCATTGAGCAGTAAGCCGCTTCACACTGGACGCCTTGTCCCAGTTTATCATGAAACAGATGGACTTAATTCCAAATGGATT
>JADLFY010000131.1 GCA_020849575.1 Candidatus Peregrinibacteria bacterium | reverse complement strand
GTGTGTATATACTGATGTATGTGTTTCAGGTGTTTTTGGCTTTTGTTAAAATTGATTTTAAAGATGTTAATTTCCCCTTTTTCTACAGTAAATTCTGGTTTTATGGTGCCTGTATATTATGGATATTAAGCGGAATATTTTTAATTGATACGATTTTGGTAGCATTGAGTTTCTTCTTGTTAATTGTAAATATCCAGAATTTTTGGCAGATCTATAAAAAAGTTTAATGGATTATTTCATTGAAATTATTGGATCATTTCTATTACCTGCTTACATCGCCAATATGATGCCCGTGGTAGCTGGTAGAGCAGATATATTGCCAGAAGCAAAGATGCCTATAGATGAGGGGCGTAAGCTTTTTGGAAAGAGAATTTTTGGTAAAAGTAAAACCTGGAGAGGTTTATTTTTGGGTATTATGGGAGGTATGCTGGGTGCCTTGATTTGGCAGGTGATTTGTTTATTGACTTATAATGAGAGTTTATTAACAGCAATCAGACTTATTCAAATGGGAGCTTTTCTTGATTTACTAAATATTATTTTTGAGAAAATAATTTTACTGGGAGCGGTGATTGGTTTTGGTGCTTTATTGGGGGATCTGGTTAAAAGTTTTTTTAAAAGAAGAATGAATATTGGCAGTGGCAAACCATGGCCGATTTTTGATCAGCTTGATTTTATAGTTGGAGCCTGGCTTTTTTGGATGGCAACAATTGTTATTTTTAAACTAGAAATTCCGGCAGTTGTGTTCCTGCCGGTTTTGGGATGGTCATTACTGATAACATTACCAATACATTTTTTAAGTAATGTTTTGGCTTATTTGATGGGGCTTAAAAAGGTCTGGTGGTAAAATTTAGATAATTTCTAAAACCCTTTGTTTGAAATTTAAAAAGTTGCCCGTTTTGGGAAGAAGTATTGACTGCCCTGTTGAACTTTTACTGGAATAAAGAAAATTTTCATTGCTTAGGATATTTCCTGCGGAGATCTGATAGTTTTTGTATTCATCAAATTTTTGGATAGCTTCAAGAGCAGAAAAATCAGTCTGAAGATTGGTAGAAATGTTTTGGAAAACTCCGGCCAGCATTTGGATATTTTGAATGACCCCAACAGATTTTAATTTCTCTTTCAAAGCAATCATCACTTTTTGTTGTCTCAAGCTGCGGTCGAAATCACTGGTACTTTTTCTGGATCGGGCGTATTCCAAAGCTCTTTCACCACTCATTTTTTCTATACCTGGCTCAAATACGACGGTTTTATATTTCTTGTCAGAGGTGGGGTAATTGGTGTCGGTAAGTTTCTTGTCAATTTCTATGTCTACTCCACCAATGGAGTCTATCAAATCGACAAATGACTGAAAGTTGAAGACGACATATTTATCTGATTTTATGCCGGTAATTTTTTCAATAATTTCGCTGATTTTTTCAATTCCATAGAATTCGTAATATTCATTGATTTTTCGTCCCTCATAATAAAGATCCCTCGGAATGCTGAGCAGAGTGACTTTCTGTTTATCAGGATTGGAAACTACCAGGGCGATGGTATCAGTTAATTTTTGATTTTCACCAAGGATGAGAATTGCATAGCTTTTTTCATTGAAATCTTTAAATTCCGTATCAACTTGTTTGGTTTCTTTGAGATTTTTGATTTCTGAATCTTTTTGATTGAGCTGATTGCTTAATTCCAGTTTTTCATTTTCCAGACGGGTTCTTTCGGTTTGTAAAAACTCCTGATATTTTTGAATGGCAGAACTTTGCAAATTACTGGCATTAATGTCTTTAAGAACGTTTTGGATGGTTTGAGTGTTGGCTGTCCCCTGTTCTGAGGCCAGTTCCAGTTGTTCTTTGAGAAAATAATTTTCTTCTTTCAAATCCCCCACCTCATTAACCAATGAATTGATTTTTTTTATGCTGGCAGAATGAAGTTGATTGGAATTTCTAAAAAATAAAGCCATCCCGACAATCTGCACAATCAGAATAAATCCGAAAATAAAACTAAGTAATTTGAGTTTTGATATTTGTTTATCCATTTATGTATCTATACCTATTCTTGCTCTAATTTCCTGATCAACAAATTCTTTCTTTCTACCGTATTTTATTCTGGAATACTGAGTAACTATTTCTCCAACTTTTTTATTGGAACCAGTCATATCGTAGATTGTTTCGAGTGAGAATGGACGGGAAGTGGTATTGTTGATATTAAGCTTGATATAGGCTTTGTAATTGGCAATAGAGATGATGTCCTGCTCACTTAAAAGCGGGGCGTATTCCTTGGAAAGATATTCGCCATCATCTGCACCTACTTTGAAGGACATCATTGTACCAACGTTACCGAAAACAGCATCTCGGATGGAAGTATCATTTTTCTTTTCCAGCTGTTTGATATACTGATTGGCCATAATCAGAGCCAGATGATATTTACGAGCCTCAGACAAGATTGAACAAAAACTGTCTGTGGAGAAATTTTGGAATTCATCCACATATAGATAGAAGTCTTTTCTCTGCTCTTCTGGAATATCTACACGTCCCATGGCTGCCATCTGAATACGGGCAACTATTACGAGTGCCAGCAATTGGGTGTTGAGATCACCAATTTTACCTTTGGATAAATTAATCAGAAGCACCTGCTGTTTATCCATGGCTTCACGGAAATTAAAGGCGGATTTGGTCTGACCAATGGTGTTTCTCATGATCGAATTGGTGATAAACGGACCAAATTTGGAAGAGAAATACGGGATCATTTCCTGCTTTTCACGATCTCCAGTATGAGCATATTCATGATCCCAAAATGATCTCACCACGGGATTTTTGATTTTGCTGACTTTGTATTTCATAAATTCATCATCTACAAAAATACGCGGAACGTCGATCAAGGTGGCTCCTTCATCGGCATCTTCCATCAAAGTCAGACAGGCATTGCGGAAGTAATGCTGAATACGTGGGCCAAAAATTTCGTCTCCAAATAATTTAATAAATATTTCGGTGGCCTGACTGGAGGCCATATCCATTTCCTCCGGAGTTTTTGCTTCAAGGATGTTCAAGCCCATGGGTCGCTCAGTGTCAGCAGGATTAAAGACCACACAATCTTTGGCTCTTTCTTTGGGTACGAAAGTGACCAGTTCTTCAATCAAGTCTCCGTGAGGATCAATTACTCCTACTCCATCCCCATTTTTGATGTCTTGTCTGGCCAAAAAACTCAAAAATACTGATTTACCTGAGCCTGATTTGCCGATGCAATAATGATGTCTGGTGCGATCTTTGCGTAACATCCTGACATCTCTTTTTAAACCACGATAAATATTGTAACCCAGTAAAATACCTTCTGTAGGTGTTTCAACGGGTGCGGGAAGAACTTTGTAAGGAAGCCAATTGATGGTTGGAGTATGGTTGTATCTGCTGCAAGGTAAGTGAAAAATTGAGGAAATTTCTTCAGGGCCATTGATATTGTTTTTTTCTCCAAAAGGTCCAAATTTAGTGTCAATCAGGCGGAGCTGATAGTTGTAGGACATGATTTGGTTATTGATCGAGTCAATCGGAATAACTCTGCGGGTTTGAAACCAGTTGGCTGATTCGTCGCGGTACATGCTGAGTGCAAGATTTACATTGTTGGTAATTTCCTCAGCTCTTCCTGTAGTTCTGGCTGAAGCAAAAAATCTGATTACCGTTCTGAACATTGGCTGAGCAGCTTTTTCACCCATTTTTTTGGAAAGCTCTTCGAGAGGTTGTAACATACGAACGAAGCCACCTTGGTCGTCCGGTTTGTCTTTAATAATTTTTTCGTAACCAAAAAACAAACCAACGATAATTGAATTTAAAAAGCCCAGACCCGGAATGTGAAATTTTCGAAGTCTCTTTCCTTTAAAAAGAGTGGAGGCGTTTTTTTCAATAATGCGATTGTATTTTCTGCTTCTAATTGGTCTAAGCGT
>JADLFY010000130.1 GCA_020849575.1 Candidatus Peregrinibacteria bacterium | reverse complement strand
GCCAGCATATGCGCACAACTATGCCTCATATGAGCCAATTTCTCTTCAGCAGAATTTACCTGATCAATCGTCGCCGTAGAAGCTGTTCCGGTTGCTGTAGACTTTCCAGAATTATTCGGCTGCTTCTTGGCTGCTTCTTTGGCTGACATAAAAAGTAAATTAATCAATAAACTACTCATAGTTAAATGAGCTAGCACATCATATCAGAACTTCCTCAATTACAAAAACAACTAAACTTTTCAAACCAAAAGTTTTCTATTTATTTAATGTTCTGCCATTTAATTTTAAATTTTCTTCCAAACTCATCACTTCTTCATACAAAATTTCCAATTTTTCCAAATCTTCTTTATCCGTACCTTTTTCATTATTAATGTGTTCAGCAATTCGCACTCTGATTTCAGTAACTCTCTGTTTTTGATCATCTCCTCTAAAAGGATGAGCATCCAGACTTTCTTCAGTTTCATTTTTCTTCAATCTCTCCAAAAGGGCTAATTTCCTGATTATTTGACGCTTCAAACTACGTTTTAATACGTCAATTTCCTTAGAAACATCTTGCAGCTCTTGAACTAATTCCCTTGTTTTCTGTTGATCATTTTTCCCCATTTCCTGATTTAATTGTTTTTTTAACTCTTTGAGTTTTTCTCTTTTTGCATACAAAACAGCTATCGCTCCTCCTCCA
The DNA here is from genome assembly GCA_020849575.1 of Candidatus Peregrinibacteria bacterium. Classification (GTDB taxonomy): domain Bacteria; phylum Patescibacteriota; class Gracilibacteria; order UBA1369; family UBA1369; genus JADLFY01. Next base: position 3,467 of record JADLFY010000130.1, on the reverse strand, counting down.
ATGATAATCATTATCAGGCACTTGATGATTTGGCGTACAACCTCATCTTCCACGCTTCGTTCAATTTCCTCCAGCTCGAATAAACTGTCTTTCAACACTTTATTTCTAAGCATCTCTTCCAATAAATTTGGCTGACTCGCCAGATAACAAGTCAATTTGGAGTGATCAACTTGATTTTGCAATTCATAACTAATATATGGCTTCCTGTTATGATCTTCTTCAGTTTTTTTGACTAATAACCTGTTTAATTCAGGCAACTCGGTTTTTTTATTCACCAATCTATCCGTAAACTCTTCGCCCAAAGGCTTTTTCTTCAAATCACACTTTAAATCAGGAAATCCCTTCTCCAAATCCTCGGTTTTTTGTTTAAATCCTTCTGCAGAAGGAGCCCTAAATTCCAGAATGCTACTTGTTGTTAATCCGGCCATGGAAATTGCCGTCATTGCTGAAACACCAATGTAGAACCTGGTTCTATTGATTAACGACTTTAATTTTCCTGTATGCTCGGCCTTTTCAGATTCAAATACCTCTATGGTAGGTGATTCTTTCGGTTTATTCATTTTCTCAATTTATCTTACAATTCTAAATTATCTTTCCATTAACAATTTCCACAAAATCTCCTGCCAGTAATTTCTCCTGATTGATTACCACTGAATCTTTGGTAGTAGTAATAAAAGTTTGATAATTTACCACTCTTTCCAGCAAATATCTTTGTCTTTCATGGTCCAATTCTGAAAATACATCATCCAACAATAAAATTGGCTGTTCGCCATCCTCACTGAAATAATCCATTTCAATCAGCTTCAATGCCAACAAAATTGTCCGAATTTCTCCCCGTGAAGCATGTTCCATAATTGGCTTGCCTCCAAGGTAAATTGCCATATCATCACGATGCGGTCCCACCTGTGTATGGCCAGACGCTATGTCTCTGTCCTGTGAGGCCATTAATTCCGAAGCATAAACTTCTTCCAGATTTTTGGTCGAGACAATCATCTCATAACCCATGTCCAGATTATTCAAATATCCAATTCGCAAATCAGTTTTCTTTCCACAAATGGATTCATATTTTTCTGTCAGATGAGCAGCAATAAAAGATAAAGCCTCTGCTCGTCCTTTCCAAATAATCACGGCTTCCCTCACGATTTGCTCATCCCAAATATCCAAATCCGCCACCGATCCACGCCCCTCACGAATCGTCCACAGCAAGGAATTCCGCTGTTCCTTGAGTCTTTTAAATTTTCGCAAAGCAGTAAAATAGGCCCTGTTTTTCTGTAAAATCATTATATCCAGATAACGACGACGCAAATCTGGTCCCAGATACAAAACATTCAAATCCTCAGGATGAAAAAACACTGCTCTCAGCCGCCCTACAAAATTCACGGCTGAACTTTTGACTTCATTTACTTTGAACACTCGCCGTGGCTGGGGTGGCCTGCCCAAAAAAATCTCCATTGAACTACCGCCAAAAACCCCTCGTACTCTGCCAAAATCTGTACTCCATTTAATCAAACTTTCCTCATCAGATATACGGAAAGATTTACCCAAGGCCAGCATATAAATGGCTTCCAATAAATTGGTTTTTCCCTGACCATTATCTCCGATCAAATAGGTCAATCCGGCTTCCATTTTAAAATCCAGCCGCAAACGACCATAATTTCTAAAATTCTCTAATTCCAGACTTTTCAGCATATTCCAAGCATAATCTGCACTGTTCCAGCTGGCAATCAAATCTGCCTTGCTAGTTTGTGTACACAATTGTGTACAAATTTTCCAAATGCCATTATAAAGCCCTCCAGATAGGCCTTTCAGCCTTGTTAAATCACTTAAAATATGGTAAAATGAAAGGATTTAATAATGTGTCAATAGAGTGGAAAGCTATCAAATTTTAAATCTAGTTATGGCCGGAGTTTTGGCCATTATACCTGCCATCTTTTGGGGAGTGGTTTTCTATCAAAAACAACCTGAAAGCAAACGAACCACTATTATTCTTTTCCTGGCTGGTACGGTTTCTGTGGCGCCACTTCTACTCTATAAATACCTCTGGCAATTTTTTCCCTGGATTAACGCTTTTGTTTATACCAATACTTTTAACGATAATCTGGTTGGCTTCGCCAACCTTTCCCTGGTTCCTCTCGATGTTCTGGCCACCTTCATGATAGTCGGAGCAATTGAAGAAATCGCCAAATTCAGTGCTGTACGCATGATTCATCGCAAACGCATTTGTTCAATCACCGACTGTATTGAATACTTTATTATTGTTGCGCTCGGCTTCGCCTTCGCTGAAAATATTATTTATTTCTATAATATTATGAGTGTCAGAGGAGTGGATGGGATTTTCCTGCCTTTTGTTTTCCGCTCGCTCTTCTCAACTTTTGCCCATGTGATGTTCTCGGGTATTTTCGGGTATTACTATGGTCTGGCTACTTTTCCCAATCAGGTTATGTCCGAATCTTACAATCAGGGGAAATGGCAATTTATCCGCTCTCTAATCAAGTTTTTCCGCCTCGATCGCCTCAAGGCCTTCCATGATGAAAAGATTATTCAGGGATTACTGATTGCTGTTGTTCTGCATGCCTTCTTTAATATTTTCCTGGAAATGAACTGGACTTTCCTGATCGTTCCATATCTTACTATTGGCTTCATTGTATTGTCTTACATGTTCGACAATCGTCGTGTGGACAAAGATTATTGCACCATAGAAAAGTAATTTAGCTTCAGCTATTGCCCCTGTAGACAACTGGTGATATCATATCAGCCGCCTGATTTTTTGCGTTGTAGCTGACGAAAGACTGATCAGAGCCATTTTGACTAATTTTCAAATTAATGCTTAAACACGACAAAATTATTGTTAAGGGAGCCAGAATCCACAATCTCAAAAATATCAATGTGGAAATTCCCAAAAATACTCTCACGGTAATTACCGGTCTATCTGGCTCAGGCAAGTCGTCTTTGGCTTTTGATACTATTTATGCGGAGGGACAGCGTCGCTATGTCGAAAGTCTCTCTACCTATGCCCGCCAATTCCTTCAATTAATGGAAAAACCAGATGTGGAATCCATCGATGGTCTCAGTCCATCTATTTCCATTGATCAGAAAACTGCTCCACGCAACCCACGTTCTACTGTCGGAACTGTTACGGAAATCTATGATTATTTGCGTTTATTATTCGCCAAAGTCGGAACTCCCTATGATCCGGTAACTGGCAAGCCACTTAGCCGTCAAAGTGCTTCAGAAATAGTGGAAATCATTTCCAATTTTCCCGAAGGTCAAAAAATCCTTCTGCTTTCTCCTATTATTAATCAAAAGAAAGGTTCCCATGCCAAGGTAATTGAGAAAATCAAAAAAGATGGCTTTGTCCGTTTACGTATTGATGGAGAAGTTCTCAATATTACTGATGTTCCAGAATTGGATGAAAACAAAAAACACAATATCGAAATTGTTATTGATCGTCTGGTAGTTAAAAATTT
>JADLFY010000129.1 GCA_020849575.1 Candidatus Peregrinibacteria bacterium | reverse complement strand
TCCAATGGTCCAAATGAGTCTCCAGCAAATATTAAAGGCCCTTCAGCTCCTCCACCGGAAAATAATTCAACTGAGAGTGCCCAGTCAGTTACTACCAAAGAAAATATACGACTGACTTTGCCGATTAAGACCAGTTAGGATTTTCGGAGCATTTTCTCAGCAAACTAAAGTAATCCATAACTTTTTTAGAAATGGCCCGTCATTCCAAGTGGCATAATATCAAACATCATAAAATGGCTGCCGATTACAAGAAAGGCAAGGTTTTTACCAAACATGCCAAATTGATTGCCATGGCAGCACGTGGTGGAGGAGATCCTGATCATAATCCCCTGCTCAAATCGATGATTGAAAATGCCCGCGCTGAAAATGTTCCCAATGATAATATTGAAAGAGCAATCAAAAAAGGAACTGGTGAAGATAAAAATGCTGCAGTGTTTGAAGAATTAATTTATGAAGGATTTGGGCCGGGTGGTGTGGCAATGCTGATTCAGGTGTTAACGGACAAAAAAAATCGTGCTCTGGGTAATATACGTACGATTATGGGCAAGAATGGTGGACGAATGGGAGAGGCTGGTTCGGTGGCCTGGGGATTTAAAAAAGTCGGCGTAATTTTGTTGGAAATTCCGGAGGGTATGCAATCAAAACTGGAAGAATTGGAATTGGCGCTGATTGACTGGAGTGCCTTGGATGTCGTTGCGGATGGATATTTTTTAAGAGCACTGACCATGCCGGAAGATTTGGGGCGGATCAGGAAGGCGGCGTTGGAAAGAGGTCTGCGGGTTGATAGTGCGGAAATCAGTTACGAGGCTGCCAATAAGGTAGAAATAGACGATAAAAGCGCAGCAGAATTAAATAGTCTGATTGAAAAAATTGAAGCAGAAGATGATGTGATGGCGGTTTTTACCAATGCTGAATACCCGCTGAATCCGGATTGATAGGCGGTCTGACTTTAAAGTGCGAGGGGAAGTGCTGGACTGGTTTTGGCCCATTTGATTGAGCTTGGGACCTCGGGGTGCGGCTTAATTTTCGAAGTGATATTTAACTCCTGGAGTAATTTTCTTGGGAGTTTTATCTTTTTTGGAAATTTTATTATCAGTGATTTCTGTTTCTTCTGTGGTAGTGGGCTGATCGGAAGGAGTGGTGTGAAGATGATGAGAAGGTTTTTGTTTAATTTCTGTGGTTTGTAATTCAGGGACATTGATGGAATCATTGGAAACCTGTTCAAAATCCTCCTGGCTGACTAGATTGAGACGATTAATTTGATACTGTTTGATTTTTTCAATGATTTGATGACCATCTTTGGCAAAAGTTCCACCCTTGATGCGGAAACCAGCTGCTTTGGCATGGCCTCCACCTCCAAAGAAAGCGGCAATTTCACTGGCATCAACACCTTCAGTCAGAGTACGCATACTTCCTGTAAGTAAGCCATCTTCTCGCTCTTTAAGCAGAAGCACAATATCGGTATCAGGAGCATTGGACATCAATTCATCGACGATGGAGCCGGTTTCATCAGCGCGGCTGCCTGTATCGAGTAAATCCTTCCTGGTAATTACGGAATAAAGGAATTTATAGGGTTTTTCGATACGGATATTGCTGAGTACTCGTCCCCACAGTCTGAGTGTAGAAAGATGTTTGGTTTTGTAAACATGCTGAATAATATCCTGTTGATGCGCTCCCCTTTTAATCAACTTGGCTGAATTGGAAAAAGATTTAGGATTGGTATTGGAATTCTGGAAGGAGCCAGTATCAGTGATAACGCCAGCCAAAAGCAGGGTGGCAATATCTTCATTAATTAATTCCTGATTATATTCCTGTTCCATTGATTCAAGCAGACTCAAAACCAGTTCAGCAGTTGATGAACTCATCACATCAACATAATTGATACGACCAAATTGATCATTGGTAGCATGATGATCAATATTGATCACAGGGATTTCGCTGAATAAAGGGACATTATCTTCATAGAAACGGCCTAATTGCTGGAGAGCGGCGGTATCCACAGTGATAATCAGATCATAACGGTTTTCGCCATGGCTGAAACTGACTTGATCAGCACTGAAACGACCATTTTTGGCGGTTAAGATAATATTGATTTTGCTTTCCTCTACTTTGCTTTCCAGGGAGGACAATTCAGCACCAGCCGTATCCAGAGTAATAATAAAATCAGGGGTAGGCGTAAATTCATTGGTAATACTGCTAATCATCGGCAGGAATTTGAATACATCCGGTACCGGATCAGCACAAACTACAGTGACATTTTTGCCAATCTGACGAAGAGCCAGATAGACAGCTACAGCACATCCCAAAGAATCGCCATCCGGTGGACTGGAGGGCATAACCAGAATACTCTGAGCATTATGGATTAAACCTAGAATTTGTTTTTCGATATTTTTCATTCAGTACTCTTGGGCAATTTGTCCTGAAAAATTTTCTCTGGAAATTGCGTGGGTAAGTATTTTTTATAATTCGATTTATGGTTAATTGCAATAGCAGTTCGCTTGCATTTGCAAATAAACAGTTAATCTATAAATTATAAAATACTTTGGCTATTTAGTCAAAGTATTAGAGGAAAGAGGGCCCGGCTGAAAGCCGGGCGTCCTTGGAGTTTACATGTAGAGAAGGTAGTCTTTGCTCTTGTCTCTGTTCAAACCGTATTTCTTACGGAATTTTTCTACTGTTTGGTCGTTTCGGCTGATTAAAGGCTGAGCATTGGCTGAAGGCTGCTTAGGTTGTTCTGCGTCGTCGCCAGGGTCACTAGAGAAAATGGATTTGAGTCCTCGGAAGAGGCGCTGCTTGAGAGAAGGTTTTTCTATTGTTTGATCAAGCGGTTTTGCTAATGGCTTTTCTACTGATTTTTGGAGAGGTTGAGCAGCCGGAATTTCCAGATTGTCTGGCTGATTTACTCCGCTTGGCTGAGGAGCGATGTTGGGCAGGAAAGTTCCCTGATTTGGTATAACTTGATTGGGGACAACAGGATTCTGTAACGAAGTGGAAGCGTTTTCTGCACGAATTGGAACAGTAAATTTAACAGCCTGATTGAGATAATTTAAGGCACTGCCATCATTTTCTTTACACCAGGCATAATTCATATAGCCAATACCGTTACGGACATTTTCATGCTTATCAGCGCGTCCCAAAGCAGCTACTCTGCCACAAATATCTTTTTTGATTTCTTCTGGACTGTCCATAACAACAAGTTTCTTTGGATCTGTTTCCTTTTTCATATCTTCAGCAGCCTGCAGAAGGAATTTATAATAAGTTGGAGCGAAGTTCTTAACTTTGTTGAGAGCAGGGTTGGTGCGTGGATCATTGTCCATAGCATAGCCGATTACACCAGGTTCAGCTTTTTGCTTCAGAGGTTTTCCGAATAGATCAAAAAATTCCCTGGAACCATAACCAATAGCTTCTTTGTCCCAAGTACCAGTCTTTTTGTAGCGGCTTAAGGAAGCCTGATGATTTTTAAAGAAGCTTTTTACTGTAGGGTAGCTATCCAGGTTTTTGCTGGCAGCAGTTTGCAAAAAGCCATCCATAGCAGTTAAGCGCTGGTCCATTTCACTTTCATTTCCGGTTAAAACCAGCTTACCTTCACCCAAAAGACTTTTAACTGTTTCCGGGTTTTGTTCATAACTGATTTTAGTTTCCAAAGAAATATCTTTGATAATCTGAACCAGACCAGCAGCCTGTTTATATCTTTTCAGATAATCCTGATAACCAGGATAACTGGTATCAATGCGGAATAGGCCGGATTCATATTTGGTTTCTTCAACTTTCTGATCAATTTTTTGATCGGCTGATGCTGGTTTCTGCTCAGGTATAGAAGCGGAATTAGACTGATTAGGTGCTGTGGAGGTATTGGATAAAGCAAGCTGAGCATTTTTTTCAGAGTTGTCAGTGACACCACGATAAATTGCATAAGTGGATATGCCAGCGATGCCCATCAATACAGCGGTAACGGCAGCTTTGGCACGCATGGAAATGCCTTTTGGCGTGGATGGCTTGCCCGTATATCTCAGGTAAGGGCTATCTGATAATTCGGGGTCGGGTTTTGGTTTGGCGGAATCTTTGGAAAATTTCAAACTATGTGAAGGAAGGATAATTCCTTCAGGAAGCGGCAATGGTTCCAATGGTTTAGGCATACCATTTTCGGTAGGGGTGATAACCGGGGCAACTGGTGGAATGGATTCTGGAGTGGTAATAGCAATGGCGCGCTGCTCAGTAGATTGAGCAGGTTCAGAAATAATTTGAGGCTGATTTTCAGGTTGAGCAGGTGAAAGAACAGTGGCGACTGGTTTCTCGGGAGTTGATTTGCCATTATTAAAGAGAGGAGCAAGCATTTCAATTTTCAGGTGAGGATTGGTTCTGTCGCTTTCATCTTCTTCGTCAACCACTCCTGGTATTTCTGGCTGAGGATGGGACACTCCATTTTGGGGAGCAGTTTCGACAGTTTCTTCATCAGTACCAAAAATTTCATCCAGATTAATCTGGAAAGAAGGCGCTTTCGGTGCAGACGGAATAGAAGTATTTTTGGCAGCTTCAAGTTCAGGACCTTCCTGATCGCCCAGACCAAGTTGAGTAGGACGGTGCTCAGGTGGCTGAGGACGGCTGAAAGCCCCTCCATTGGCTCCAAATCCTGGAGCGCGCAGGGTTTTGGAACCGCTGGGTTTGCTGCCATTACTACCGTTACTCATATTACTGCCACCGTTGTGAAGACGCTGACTAACTGTATCATAGAGACTAGACATGGTGAAAACCGTATCGTCGAAAAGCCCCTCAGCAATCTGGTCGGAACGTTTGACTGCTTCATAGACGTGAATAACCTGTTTATCTTTCAAGGCTTGTTCCAGAGGTTGTAACACCAAGACTATGCCATCAATAAGTTTTTTTAGCTGCTGATGATCCTGCTGAAGAGCATATTGCTCAATATTAATTTGAAGACTTTCACTTAATTTGCGTAATTGGCTGTCCAGAGCAGGACGATGCTGACTAATCGATTCGGTAGTTGCTTCTATTTCTTTTAATTTGGCACAAAGCAGACTTAAGGCTGATGCAGAGGGCTGATTTTCGCCATCCTCAAGTTCAGAAATCAGCTGATCAATTTGATCTTCCAATGCTGAAAGTGATGAGGGAAGATGGTTATAACCAGTATTAATACCGTTTGGACCTTGCATGTTTTATAAAATTAAGAGGCGTTAATCTAACTTCTTTTGACTTGTTTGTCAACGAATGAATCGCTTAAACCTGCATAATAAAACCACTTTTGGATGGAAAAATTACAAAAAAGGACTTGCCAGGTCGGCCTACTAATTATGATGCTGGAACGATGTCCAAAACCTGAAATTGGATATGTTCACGGCCATTAAAGACATTTTTGTCTAAATGAAAGGCCAAATCGACATTTTTATAATTGGCAAGTTCGGGTAAGAAACGTCCCATTTTGAAAGCAATGGAAGAAATACGCCCCTTTCCAGTATTGGCATGGAAATGTAAATGATTCTGTTCCTTTCCAACAGCTTTTAAATCTTCAGGAATAATATTTCTGACTATAAAAATGGGCTTTTCATTGCCTACACCATAAGGTTCCATTTGAGAAAGCAGACGGAGAAAATTATCATTAATATCAGATTTTTCCAATTCGGCATCAATGGCCAATTGCTGTTCAAATTTGTGAGTTTCCAGCGCATCGGCAGCATAATTAAAAATTGCTTCATTGAAAGCCGGTAAATTGGCTTTCTTAATGCTGAAACCAGCAGCCTGAGCATGGCCTCCATAATGATCCAATAAATCTTTGACGTGATTGAGAGCATCAACAGCATTGAAGTTTTCGGTGGAACGGAAAGAAGCTACTAAATGTTCGGCGTGCTCCTGCAGAATAATAGTTGGCATGTTGTGCCTTTCGACAAAACGGCTGCAAATTAAGCCGAGAATGCCGACATGCCAGCCAGGACTCCAGGCAATAAAAATTTTCTGATTAGCCGGTTTTTCGGCAAATTTCAGTTCGGCTTCTTCCAAGGCTTTTTGGACCATTTGTTGCCTTTCCTGATTTAATTTTTCCAGATAGGCAGCTTTTTGACGACCTTCCAGATAATCCCCTTTGTGCAACAGCATTTGCAGGGCGAAATAAGGATGGTCGATACGGCCAGCAGCATTGATACGAGGACCAATTTTGAAACCGATATCACTGACATTGGGTTTATCTTCAGTTTTCATACCAGCCGATTCCATCAGGAGTTGTAAACCCGGCCAGGCAGAATTTTGCATGGCTTCCAGACCGTATTTAACAATAATGCGGTTTTCATCAAGTAAAGGCCCGATATCAGCAACAGTTCCGAGACTGGCCAAATCAAGTAATTGAAATAGTAATTTGTCTCTTTCCGGACCGTCGAAACGAGCAGTGATAAGGGCCGAAGCCAACTTGTAGGCGACGCCAGCGCCGGTGAGACCTTTGAAAGGATAGGGACAATCTGATTGTTTGGGGTGGAGAATGGCGTAGGCCCGTTCAGGGATTTGTTCAGGAATGGTATGATGATCAGTAATAATTACATCTATACCAAAATGAGAAGCCTGATTGATTTGTTCACGGCAGGAAATTCCACAGTCTACAGTAATCAGAACTTTGACTCCGAGATCTTTGAATTCATCAATGAATTTAATATTCAAACCATAGCCATCATGTAAACGATGGGGTAAGCGATAAGAAAGATTGGCTCCGCAGAGAGTGAGAGCATTGTAAAGTACAGCCGTACCACTGATACCATCAACATCATAATCTCCAAAAATGACGATGCGTTCTTTTTTCTCGATGGCGCGATTGAGACGTTCAATGGCTTTATCCATATCTTTCATCAGGAAAGGATTGTGGAAGCCTTTTTTGTAATTGGGATTGAGATAAGAATCGACATTTTCGGTCCCCTCAATACCGCGATTCTTCATAATATTCTGGAAAATGTTTAACTCAGGGTCCTGTGGACGCAGTTTCCAGATTTTTCCAAGTAAAGATTGTTTAGTATTAACTTCTGTCATTGATTGATCTTGTTGGGGAATTTGGGCATTCCGGGCTCGGTGAATTCAGAGTTGTGCTTTTGCTTTAAGTGCTTTGATAAATTCGGCTAATTCCATTCCGTCCACAGAGTATACATTGCTGTATTTACGAAACCAAGTTAATTGTCTTTTGGCGTAATTGCGAGTGTTTTGTTTAAAGTCCTCTAGCGCTTTTTCCAAAGATGTTTCGCCGCGTAAAAAAGTTGCCAATTCCTGATAACCCAATGAGCTAAGCGCTGGCAAAGTGGGGGCATAACGACCAAGTAATTCCCTGGTTTCATTGAGTAATCCCATGTCCATCTGTTCGTCAATGCGCTGATTGATTTTTTGATAAAGGATTTCGCGTGGCCAGTCGATGGAAATAAAAAAAGTGGCAAAAGGGGCGGCAGCCCGCTGATTGGTTTTTGGCTGTGAGGTCTGGGAAATGATTTCGATGGCGCGGATGACGTAACGCAGATTATTTGGGTGGATGCGGGCTGCCGCGAGAGGATCAAGTTCAACTAATTTTTGGTGGAGAGCTTCCGGCCCATGACTCTCTGCATAATCAGTCAATTGAGCACGCAATTCCGGATCGGGTGCAGATTCCGGTAATTGATAATTCTGGGTCACAGCACTGATATAGAGACCGGTACCGCCAACAAGAATAGGTGTTTTACCAGTCGAATGAATTTTTTTGATCGTTTCAAAAGCGAGTCGTTGATAATCGGACAAACTAAAAGCCTGATCAGGATTAATCAGGTCAATTAAATGATGAACGGCTTCGGCCTGCTCCTCTGGAGTTGCTTTGGCTGTACCAATATTCAGGTAACGGTAAATTTGACGGGAATCAGCAGAAACAATTTCTCCAGAAAAATAGTGGGCCAGGGCAATACCCAAAGCGGTTTTTCCTGAACAGGTTGGCCCGATGACAGCAATCAGAGGAATTAAACCAAGCTGCTTGGCTTCAGCGAGATGTATTTCAATTTCAGCAATAAAATTTTCGACTTTTGAGACAGATGCAGAGTGCATTTTAATTTGACTTGAATGGTCTTTTGCCTATTATTTCAACTTACTTTTACAGAAATATGTATAAGAGTACAAATCAAAGATTAAGCAGATTATTTGGCGGAACCGGCTATCTAAATGTCGAAACAACTGTGGAAGTTGGCAGTGAAATTATCTATGAAGCTCCGGAGATGGCCCTTTCGAGCAGTCTGAGGAAATATGTACATGGACATATCAGATTTATAATTCCGCAAATTGTTATTGATAGATATCGTCAGGTCAAAAAATCTGAAGTGAAAGTACTTAGTTCTCCTTATGAATGTGGAAGATTATTGGAAGCGGATCAGACCGTCAATATTGATGGCAAAAAAAAGGTTATCACCATGAAAGGTGTTGGAGCCACTTCCTTTTCATTACGACATATACAAAGAATTGCTGACAAAAATCATAGTCGTGGGAAAATGGAGGAGGCCGAGGAATTACGAAAATGGGTTTCAGCATTGCAGACAAGACGTTTCATCGGAGAAATCAAAGGATTATTTGGTTTGAGAGAAGCCAGGAAAGAACAGCTGATTTCCCAGGAATATGAGGAATTGGATTTGTATATGCAAAGAGTTTTGGGCATTTATCAACTTTGTCATTTACCCAATTCCAAAGGTGAATTTGTTGATATCAGCGCTCTAAAGGGTTTGAATATTATTCCGGAAAGATTTGATCCCGCTATCATAGTCAGAGCTATGGACAGTAATGTCAGAATTTTGGATTTTCTCAATCTGTATGTGCTTCAAAAGATGGAAGCTCTGGATAAATTAATTGCTGAAGTGGGCGGAAAAGAGACAGATGAATATTTTTATGACACGGTACAACAGATAGTCAGAAATAATGTGCTGTGCATGGTTGCTGGTAAAGCAATTGTTTCAGCTAAACCAATTATACATGCCAGAAATGTCAGTGTATTTGGTGAAGAAATTGATTTTGAAACGGTGCATGACGATGATTTCAAAATCCCCAATTACCCCTTCCCTGCCCGCCAGACCTGGCCTGGTGTGGTGAGAATTCTGCATTATGTTTTAAAGAAAAGAAAGAAAAGCAGTTTTAATGATGAAGATTTAAATAATCTGGTAGAGGCAACTGTTTTTTCTACCCTGAGCGAAACCAGCATCAGACATCAAGATCGCGAAAAATATGCGGAGGCTATTATTGAATGTTGGAATCGCTGCAGTGGAAATGATGCCCTGGAAATTATCCGCTATCAGGAAGAGGAAAAAGACATGATTCCTGTTGACATAAGCGCAGCAGCAGTGTAAATTCCTGCCGTCAAAGACAGTAGGTAGGCACGGATAGGTCGTGCCGTAATCACCCTACCGAGACGCAAATATCGGCTTAACCCCTCTGCATTGCAGCGAGGTTCAAGATGTATTAATTGCACTCAAACTGTCTTCGGCAAAGTTGAGTTTTTTATTATCTAGCTCCTTTTATGGCAATAACAAAAGAAAAAAAGAGCTCAGTTCTGAAAAAATTGGAGGAAAAATTTGCCAAAGCTCAGGCAATTTACTTTGCTGAAAACAAAGGCCTAAAAGTTAAGGATGTAACCAAGTTACGTCAAAATCTTCGTGACCAGGGAATTGATTTCGTGGTGGCCAAGAAAACCTTAATGAAATTGGCTGCTAAAAATCAGAATCTCCCCGAGATTTCTGATGATTTACTTCCGGGTCCAATCGCAGCTGTGATTGGCTATGAGGATATGATTATCCCATCAAAATTGGTTAAAGATTTTGGTGCCACTGTGGAAAACAAAATTGTTTTGACTGGTGGAATTATGGAAGGGAAATTACTCAGCCAGGCTGAAGCTGTTAAATTGGCTTCTCTACCTTCAAAGATTCAGTTACTCGCTCAATTGGTTGGAACTATGAAAGCTCCAATTACTGGTTTCTATATGGTGCTCAAAGGTCTCAAGGACAAAGCCCCTGCTTCTGCTGAAGCTGAGGCAAAAGTTGAAACTGCTGCTGCCCCTGCCAGTGCCGAACCAGCGGCTGCTGAAGCTCCTGCTGCAACTGAAAATGCTGCGGAAGCTGCTCCTGCTGAAGCAACTCCACCTGCTGAAAATAATGGTGGCGAAGCTCCTCAGGCTTAATCGTTTTATTTATCAATTTAACTTACTTATCAAATGTCAGAAGTAAATCTAAGCAAAGATGCTGAAAAGATTCTCGAGTTAGTGGAATCTTTATCAGTATTGGACTTGGCTAATCTGGTCAAGGCTATGGAAGACAAATTCGGTGTATCTGCTGCTGCTCCTATGATGATGGCCCCAGCCGGTGGTGCCGGTGCAGGTGCTGCTGCTGAAGAGTCTTCAACTGTTACTGTTGTACTTACTAGCGGTGGTGGTCAAAAGATCGGTGTAATCAAGGTTGTACGTGAACTCACTGGTCTTGGCCTCAAAGAAGCTAAAGATCTCGTAGACGGTGCTCCAAAACCTCTCAAAGAGAATGTTGCACGTGCTGAAGGTGAAGAAATGAAGAAGAAATTGGAAGAAGCTGGTGCTACAGTAGAATTGAAATAATTCCCTGATAGTTCGGCTAAATCGAAAACCGCCCGATAAAAAAGAAGGGCGGTTTTTTGATGTTTTGACAAAACTACTCTGTAGTTTTCTTATATCATAGTGCGGGGACTTTCATTTTAAGCCATTTTTTGGTATAATATGAAGATTTATTAATACCAATTCCATGGATAAAATTAACCTTGGAGGGGAAACACCAAAGGATGATGGCTCAAAAAAGCCAGAAAACCAATCGTCAATCTCCATCAATTTCACTCCAAAAATAGGGGGCAATACCAGCCCTGTTCCACCAGCAGCTAATTCTGCTGCTATCCCCTCTGTTGCTCCCGTAACTCCTGTCACCCCAACGCCAGCCAGTCCAGCACCAGCTTCAACTACTCCAAATGCCAAATCAGCTGACAATAAACCTGCTGTGCTTAATCTGGAAATCAAAAAGTCAGATTTACCTCCAGCCGAAAAAAGTGAGTTTTTCTCCAGTAATGCCCTGCAGGAAAAAGCCGGTTCCAGCAAATTGATGGAAAATATCGCCACTCAAAAGGCCAAGCTGGAACAACCAAAGATTGAAGATTTGCTTGGCAAGAAATCTACTATTTTGGAAAAGAGTATTGAACAGGAAACTGAATTGAAATTGCGAAAAAAGAAAAGACTTATCCAGTTTATGGCTTTTGTTTCGGCTCTGGTCATGATTGGAATAAATTCATTCCTGTATTTTCAACTGAGCCCGGGAATTAATATTCTGGGTATGTTTACCTACAACTTTGATTCCAATTTAAGAAATGATCTTTTTAATCTCAATCAGAGTTTGAGAGGAGTACAAACTGATTTGAATAAATATCGCTACCTGACTGGTCAGCTTTATTTGAATCAGTTTGGTTATGAATCAACACGTTTCCTCAATGGTGTGAATAATCTGGAAGAACCAGGAACTGAACTGGCCAAAGCGGAAATTCAAAGTGTGGTTGATGAAGCAAAAAACCATTTGCCGGAATTATTGGCCGGAGCTAAAGCAAATCTGGGGCAGGCCATCAGTGTGGCGACCTATAGAACCAGAGGTGAAGAGGAAATTCCACCAGCCCAGGATGAATTGGAATTCCAAAGACAATTGAGAAATTCAATTATCGGTGAAAAACAAAATATTAAAAATGCTGCAGCTGGTGAACAAACCACTACTACAGAACAGGAATTGGGTTTTTATGATAATGCCTTGAAACTGGTAGGAAATACCAAATTAATCAGCAAATTGCAGGAGCAGACTACTGATGCCTTCAAGCTGGAAGCTGATGAATATGCGGCCACCAATGATCCAGCACAAAGATCTTCATTTAAACAATATATTGATGATTTATTGGCCTCAACCAAAGTAAATCTGGCAACCATTGCCAATCTGAGAAATAACAGAATTGAATTATCAGCAGTGATGGACAGAATTGAGAAAATTACCACTAAAGTAAATAGTGATCACAATAGTGGCCTGGGTTCTGCCAATGCCAGCAGCATTTCCTATTCCAGTTATGAATTTAATACTGAAAGCAATCACGTCGCGATTAATGGTATCAACACTACTGAAAGTGGTACGAATCGTGAAGTAATTACTTTCCTAATTGAAGCATTTGAATCTTCTCCAGAATTCAAGAATGTAACTTTACGTTCATTCCCTGTAAGTAGAACTACTGATCCTTCAACTGGGGCTATTGAATATTCAATGAGTTTCAAAATTGACCTGGAAATAGAATCTGGTGCTTTTTCTAAAAATAATGCTCCAGTAGCTGATTTGAATACACCAAAAGTAGCAACCATAAAAGTTCCCGTAAAACACAATTAAATCTATGCAAAATCAATTAGTTACAAAAAGAAAATTAAAAAGCAGCATAGTTCAATTCGCTCTAATGACTCTGGCTATTCTGGTGATAGGCGGATATTTTGGCTATAATCATTA
>JADLFY010000128.1 GCA_020849575.1 Candidatus Peregrinibacteria bacterium | reverse complement strand
TGATTTTAAAGAGTTCTGGGTACCAAGAATGGAAGCAAATCGTGAACCATATATTTTCGTGAGTTTTTTGGGAACAAGTGAATTCAATAAAATCGCTCCATTAAAAGTTAGTCCTGCTCCGGAAACAGTAATTCGGGTATTTATGTATTATCAACCAGTGGTACAAAAGTTTGCAATTGAACCACAAACTTTAACTGCCAAGAAAAGAAAAGGGTTTACTTTGACTGAATGGGGTGGAACTTCTAATACGCCATGGCAAATTCAATAAATAAAAAATTGAGGTTTTTATTTATAGGCTGGCTGGTAGCCGGGTTGGCGATACTTGGCTTACTGGCTGGCCTAAATGCCAATTTGATTTGGCCAAAAGATAAGTTGTCCAGTCCAGCAGAATGGTTAAATCTTCCTACTGAGATTAGTGGGAAGGTGCGGGCCATAGTTGTGCCTCATCATTTACTGGTAAAATCTTTTATGCAAAAGTTTTACTCCCAGTTGGCAGCTAATGGCGCTGAATATCAGCGGATTGTGATTATCAGTCCCAATCATTTTAATTATGGTTTGTATGCGGTGCGAAGCGTACTGGAGCTGAAAGGAAAGAGCCCTCAGGGTGAAGCATTTGAATTTAATATTGATCAGGATGCTGTACAGAAATTGGCTGATCAGGGGGCAGTGCGATTGGAAAATAGATATTTTGAGCGGGAACATGGAGTGTTTGTGCAGGCGGGCTTTATCAAGGAATTTTGGCCTGAGGCCAAGGTTGTACCGATTATTATCAAAAATGGTGCGGCATTGGAAAGGCTGAATAAATTGATTGAAGGATTGCGGGAATTGGATGATGGAAAAACTTTATTTTTGTTTAGTGTGGATTTTAGCCATTATACTTCTGAGGAATTTGCCGTACTTAATGATTTACGGACTTTGAATTGGCTGAGCGAATTGGGCAGTCAAAATTGGGATGATCAGGGCGAACTGGATTTGCTGGTGAAAAACGGCAAGAGTTTTGATGTGAAAAGTTCTGATTCGGTCGCTGTCGATTCGCCTGAAAGTTTATGGGTAATGGGTAAAATGGCTGACCTTGGTGGCTGGGAATTTAATTTATGGGGACGGACTTCCAGTGCTTCAATTGCTGATATGAATGATCCAACCCAAAATACCAGTCATATTTTCGGATGGATGAATGCTGGGGACGAATAGCGAAGGAGACGGCCTGTGGGTGCGCGCGGATGGAGCGGAGGGACAGGGAAATGCGAGTGGGTTGTGGGAGGAGAAGTGCGGATGGAGCGGGGTGCTAGGAAGTTAATTGGTGATTTTGATCTGGGAAATTTTTTCTCCGGTTTTTTGACTGAGTTCTTCTATCAACTGATGCTGGCGAGTGAAAAGCTGTTGCATGGCTGGAGCTGAATTGGCTGTGATTTTCAGAATGCCGTTCTGGAAACTCTGGACCTGGTAATTTTGGCTTTGAGACGGGAAGAGGGCGGCGAGCGACTGGCGAGCCGCCTGGCAAACTTTGATGGCTTTGAATTCGCGGTTCATGCCAAGTTTAGCGGCAGCGATTTCAATTAATTGTTGGAAATTGGAATTATGCTGGGGACGCTTTTGGGGGAATTCGTTTTGATTGTAATTATTTTTGTAGAGCATCGAGGTAAAGCTGATAGGTTTCCTGGGCCATTTTTTCCCAGGAGAATTTTTTGACATATTGAAGGCCTGATTCTATCAAGGATTGACGTAATTTGTCATCGGAGAGCAGGGCCTGAACGGTTTGAGCAATTTCAGTAGGATGATAAGGATTGAAATAAAGCACATTTTTCCCACAAATTTCTGGTAAACAGGAGGTGTTGGAACAGGCAACTGGCGTGCCACAGGCCATGGCTTCCAATGGAGGCAATCCAAAACCTTCATAGAAGGAAGGGAAGACATAAACCGTAGTCAAATTCATCAGGTTGATTAATTCATGATCTGGCACCAGGCCGGGAAGAATAATTTGATTGGTGGATATTAAATTACCGGCTGCAGCTAGAATTTCTTCAGCATAGGGATTATCTTTTTTGCCAGTAATGACAAGCTGCAAATCAGCGTTGACGGGATTTATTTTGAGCAGACGAAAGGCTTCAATTAAGCCAAGTATATTTTTGTGATTACGCCAATTGCCAGTGTAGAGCAGAAATCGTCCGGGAA
This sequence comes from Candidatus Peregrinibacteria bacterium, assembly GCA_020849575.1. GTDB lineage: Bacteria > Patescibacteriota > Gracilibacteria > UBA1369 > UBA1369 > JADLFY01. The sequence goes on along the minus strand of JADLFY010000128.1, from coordinate 1,713 downwards.
GATGATATTTCTGGCGGGTAGCCATCAAACTGTTTTGATCAATGATTTGATGAAATTCAGGACCAACTCCTTCATAGATGATTTGAACTTTTTTGAGTGGAGTGGCCATAACTTCCTGTAAATCTTTGGCGGTGGAACGGGAAACGGCTATAACTCTTTTGGCTTTGCGAATTGACGATCCTGCGGTCAGGCGATAGGCAAGGCGATGCCAGGGTTTGGTCATTTTTTTGCCAGGAAAGAAATGCAGAGTCAAATCATGAATAGTAACTATTGAAGGACGGCGATAAAGAATTGGTGAATTAAAATGCGTGAAATGCATTAAGTCCAATTTGTAGCGATTGAGGAATTTGAGAAAACGTGTTTGTTCCTGGATAGAATAGTATTTGGAACTGACCAGGACTTTTTTGAAATTGGGATTTGCAGCTTCAAATTCAGAATATTCAGGATCATTGAAAAAAAGTACATAGTGATTTTGAGTGTCGATTTTTTGCAGATTTTGGACTAATTCATAGACATAGCGCCCAATTCCCGTGAAGTTGGGTGAATACATTCGACAATCAATTCCGATAGTAAATGTTTGATGTGACATGGCCAGATTTTAGCAGAAAAGATAGAGAAGGGGGAATAGACTCGGAGGGAGGTTAGGAGTTGAAGGCTTGCTATATAGGCTTTTTAATTATAAAATCACCACTCAATTTAATTTTTGACAATGAAAAATAATCCAAATAACGCTGATGGCAAGGGTAGACCGCTGTTGGTTGTGTTTCTGACTGTGCTGATCGATATGATGGGAATAGGTATATTATTTCCAGTGTTGCCACTGCTTTTGGGACAGCCTGGCTCGGAGTTTTATATTTTACCTCCCGGTGTTTCTGAACAAACTGGCTATCTTCTTTTGGGCTTATTGACTGCTATTTATCCGTTAGCGCAGTTTTTGGCTACTCCAATTTTGGGTCAATTGTCTGACCGTTACGGTCGCCGGAAGATTCTGATGCTTTCATTAGCGGGAACAGCTTTGGGATATCTATTGTTTGCCATGGCGATTTTGTGGAAATCTATTCCCTTATTATTTATTTCCAGAGCTCTGGATGGTGTAACCGGCGGGAATATTTCCGTGGCCAATGCAGCTATTGCCGACATTACCAAACCCCAGGACAGAGCGAAAAATTTTGGTTTGATCGGCGCGGCTTTTGGGTTGGGATTTATTATCGGTCCATTTCTGGGGGGGAAATTATCGGATACCAATCTGGTCAGCTGGTTCAATGCCACAACTCCCTTTATTTTTGCGGCAATATTGGCGGTAATTAATATTATTTCTGTGTATCTGTTTCTGCCAGAAACTCTCAAAGAAGCCAAAACTGGTACTATTAAATTAAAATTGGGCGCTTCTTTTAATCATATTCGCAGAAGTTTTTTGATTAAGGAAGTGAGACTGCTTTTCCTGATTGGATTTTTATTTTCAGGAGGTTTTGCTTTTTTCACGACATTTTTTGCCGTTTATCTGAGTAACAAATTTGGCTTTAATCAGGGAAATATTGGTGATTTCTTTGCCGAAGTGGGTGTATTCATAGTAATAACCCAGGCTTTGATAGTCAGAAAAATGGCTACTGCTTTTAAAGAAGATGAGATTTTGCGCTTCAGTATTTTAGGTTTGGCTATTGGCGTTTTCCTTTATTTAGTGCCAACTGAAGGCTGGCAAGTTTATGCTGTAAC
>JADLFY010000127.1 GCA_020849575.1 Candidatus Peregrinibacteria bacterium | reverse complement strand
CGGTTTACCGCAATGTGTTACTCCCCCTGGTCTATGCAGAAACTCCAGTCGCTGAAAGACATGAAAAAGTTAAAAAAGCTTTAATGGATGCCGGGCTCCCTGAAGATCGCTGGGATCACAAATCCAATCAGATCTCCGGAGGCCAGATGCAGCGTGTAGCAATCGCCCGTTCCCTGGTTAATAGTCCAAGTTTGATTTTGGCTGATGAACCGACCGGAAATCTTGATACTGCCACTGGCAATTTGGTAATGGGAACTTTTCAAAAATTGAATTCTGAACTTGGACACACCATTGTCATCATTACCCACGAACAGGATATTGCTGAACATGCTGATCGCATCATTCACATTCGAGACGGCCTGATAGTCAAAGATTACAATGATCATCAGAAGAGAATTATTAAACATCATACCTGATGCTACTCAATGACTTAATTAGTGAAACTTACGGCGCCATCACCGTCAATAAAGCCAGATCAATTCTGACTATGCTGGGTATTGTTATTGGTATTGGTTCAGTAATTGCCATGGTGGCAATTGGCGAAGGAGCACAGTCCTCGATTCAAAGCAGTATTCAGTCAATTGGTTCCAATCTTATTCAAATCACGCCCGGATCACAACGTGGTCCTGGAACGCAAGTCAGCAGTGGACGAGGATCGGCCCAGAGTTTGACACTGGATGACGCTGACGCTATTAGTAATGGCCAAATTGCTGATGTAACAGCCGTGGCTCCACAAGTTACCAAGCGTTATCAGGTTACCTATAAAGGACAAAATACTAATACCCAGATAGTTGGAACCAGTGCGGCCTTTTCCACAGTACGTAGTTTGGAAATGTCTGAAGGTGAATTTTTAACAGATCAAGACATTAAAAATAATTCCAAAGTAGCAGTCATTGGGCCCACTACCAGAGATGATTTGTTTGGAACTGATGCTACGGGTGTAGTGGGCAGCGTAATCAAAATCAATAAAGTGCAATTTAAAGTAGTTGGTGTGACTGTCTCCAAAGGTAGTTCTTTTGGTGGAAATCAGGACGACATTATCTATGTGCCCATTTCTACTGCTATCCGAAACTTTTCAGGCAATGATTATGTGAGCAATATTTCGGTTCAGGCCAGCAGTGGAGAAACTTTAACTACCGTGCAGAATGACATTACCAATTTGCTACTGGATCGTCATAAAATCAGCGATGCTACCCAGGCAGATTTTAGCATCATGAATCAAGCAGAAATCGTTGCTACAGCCACTTCAGTAACAGGAACTTTCACACTTTTGCTTAGTGCTATTGCCGGAATTTCCTTGTTGGTTGGAGGTATTGGCATCATGAATATGATGCTCACTACTGTTACTGAGCGAACTCGTGAAATTGGTTTACGCAAATCCATCGGAGCAAAAAAATCTGATATCAGCATACAGTTTTTGGCTGAATCCATAGCCCTGACGCTGGTTGGTGGAATCACAGGTGTGATACTGGGCTGGTTGATTGCGACCATTGTCAGTCAGTTTGCAGGAATTGCTACTTCCGTAAGCCTGAATTCTGTTTTACTGGCTTTCGGTGTGTCAGCAGCAATCGGTGTAATTTTCGGTTATTATCCGGCAAAGCGGGCTGCCAGCCTCAACCCGATTGAGGCCTTACGTTATGAATAATTTATTTAATCATTTTATAAAAATTATGAAAAAGAACATTGTAACTATAACTATCATCGGAGTGCTGATGGCTGCAGCAGGTTTTGGCGGTGGATATTTTTATGCCCAGATGAATCATGGTGGTGCCGGTGGACAAAATGCCCGTTTCAATAGCATGGGTGGTGGTCAAAACAATTTCGGTGGTGGTGCCCAGAACATCCAAAATAGAACTGGTAATATGATGCGTCAGGGAGGTGGAGGTATATTTGGAGAGATTCTCAAAATTGATGAGCAGAGTTTAACCATCAAGCTTCCCAATAACAGTTCACAGATAGTTTTCTACTCAGACAAAACTAAACTGAGCAAATCCGTTGATGCTGCCAAAGAAGATTTGCAAGTAGGTAAAACTATTTCAGTACAAGGAAAAGCTGGAAGCGACGGCTCACTGGCTGCCGATACTATTCAACTCCGCAATCCAACTGAAATACCAGATATGCCTGGAGCTAATACCCCTGCTACCGCTCCGGTCACGGCAATTAAATAGCGGCATGTCGGACAACTCCGGGTCCCCTCATCCTACAAATAGGCATCCGTCAATTTCTGATTTTTGCTTAGATCAATCAAAATGGCATGATCGGTAAACATCTCATCAGCATCGTAGGTGAGAGCAGCAGATTTATCAGCATTTATAAAAATTGAGGACAGCTTGATCCTCTTGATAAACTCTTTTTCTGTGACTGGTTTTTCTTTTGCTTCAAGCCAGGTTTTGTTTTTCAGCTTGAGCAGTTTTTTGCAGGCATATTTTTTCACCTCCAAGTCATTTTTCACTATCCATTCCAAAAACTTATTGGCAAAATCAATCATTTTCTGCAACTTCTTTTCATCTTCTGAACCAGTATCCAGCAAGAACTCCATTTCTTCTTTTACTCCTTTGATTTTCACCCAGGTTTCATAAATCGTTTCATCATAAAGCTCGAAATCCTTCCGGGAAAGTTTTTTCATTTTAAATTAAAATAATAATTTACTGGCCGATTATAACACGCCAATCATTTCTTAAAAACTCCTGGCCCTAGTATAATAATTCCAAAATAACCATCAAAACGTGATCATACTGCTTCATTCCTCCAAGACCATGACTATTGTCCCGGCTGGCAAGGAAACTCCACATTCCCCAGCACTTTTGGAAAAAACCAAAAAACTGGCCAATTATCTAAAAAGCCTCTCCACCAACCAATTGGCCAAAGCCATGAAACTTTCTCCTGTCCTGGCTCAAAAAACTCATACCTTGTACCAGGATTGGACCGATAAACCCGTTTCCCTCGCCCTCGACAGCTTTATAGGCGATATTTACAGTGGTTTACAGGCACCAACATTTACTAGCCAGGATCGCCAATACGCTCATCAACATTTACGCATCCTTTCCGGACTTTATGGCATCATCCGCCCTCTGGATGGCATCTACCCCTATCGCCTGGAAATGGGGTACAAACTCCCTGATCCACCTTTCAATAATCTTTATGAATACTGGGATGATTCCATCGCTGCCACCCTCCCTCAGTCAGAACCCATTATCAATCTCAGCTCCGAAGAATTTTCTGATGTAATTACCAAATTTGTCGATAAATCCAGAATAATCGCTCCACGCTTCCTGACCATCAATCCCAAGACTGGAGAACCATCTTTCGTTGTAGTACATGCCAAAATAGCCCGCGGTGCCTTTGCCCACTGGATTATCAAAAATCGTATTGAAAAAATCGCCGAACTGAAGAATTTTAATGAATTGGGTTACCATTACGACCAGCAATTAAGTACATCTGATATTCCAACTTTTATCTGTAAAGAATTTGGCGGGAAAGGACTGAGCATGAAAAAACTACAGAAACCAAAATAATTCCTCCACCTTCCAGCACAATAAAAGCCTCAGGATGAGGCTCTTATTATATAAAATTTATACTTTTACTATCTGGAAACACTCCCCAAAGCTTCTGCCAGTGCGGCACGCATCGAATCCACCGTTTCTCCGTGGTCAATCAGTACAGTCAGACCTCCATTAAACACTGGCTTCAAATCGGTTGCCAAAACTTCCGCATTGGCAGCACCAACCCTGCGTAGAAAATCCTGATCAGTCACTATCGCCACTTTGGCCTCGCTGTCATCCAGTACCATTCTCATTTTCTGCAGTAAAAAAGTATTTAAGGCTCCGATACTGTCAAACACACCAATTTCCCGTCTTGCCCAAGTTGTCGGAATAGTAGCATCCTCTATTTCCAATTCTGGGGCAGCTGCAGCATCATAAAAAGTCTCCTGATTGGCAGTTTCAAACAAACCGATTGCAAATTTATTAATTGTCATAATTTTAAAAGTTTTAAATAAATAAAAAATCCCACTCTTTCGAGAGGGATTCTGATGTTCTATAGATTTTATCTATCAACACGAATAAAGTCCTCTGGAAAGAGCTCTGTAGAAGCCGCAACAGCAGGATAAATTGTTTTGATAAGACTTATTCATGCGGGCAGTATAGAAAAATTCTCTGTTCCGGTCAAATTATTGTCCCATATTCGGATCAGCTTTTGGTTTGCATTTAGGCATTTGCAAGCCATACAGCATGGTATTGCGATCATAGCGTTTGGCATCCTTGATCACAATGGAACCAACTCCCGCAGATTTCTTGTCCACACAGCGATAATAGTGATAGGTAATCAGCGGATTTCCTTTATCCACAAGAGTTGCAATTGGTTTAATACCTCTGTAATCCAACAACTTAGCCGAGGGCAAATGTCTGATCAGAGTGGCTCTTACCACTTCCTCATCCTCAAATTCACTAATTTTATTTGGCTCCATGGATGCCCATTTATATTTAAGGTTTTTGGACTGGTCAGTAGAGCTGGTAGAACCATCCGTTTGCTCGATAATAGGAACAAGCCTCAACGATTCCATTAAATTATTTTTGACAGCCAGTTTTTCAAAATCCACTGGTTTTGTTTCAATCTTGTAAGCCTCTATTACTTTGGCAAAATCTTCATTCGATTCTATAGAATTTGGCAAATCTACCGGCTCTTCTTGCGCCGAAACACTAGCCACAGGCACACTTGCTACAATCTGAGCCTTTTCCTTCTCATCAAACCAACCGGATTTCTTGTAAATAGCATAAGTCCCTGCAACTCCGAGTCCCACAGAAAATAATGCCATTCCAAGTACTGCCTTCAAAGACATGCCGGTATTTACTCTCTGAGCATCTACCGTGCTTCCCTGACCAGTTAAACGGTCGGCTCCGGGCGCTATGCTATCGGGAATGGTAGGAGCTCTCTCATACCTGGTTCTTTCTTCAGTACTTTTAAAATCATTAAATCCAAATTTCTGGGTCATATTTAAAATTAATTGCCTTTATCTATAAGCAGATTTCAGCAGAAATATTACACTTTAGCCAAACAATCTGCCAATCAAAGGAATTTTCTTGTACCAGCTAACTTTTTTGGCTACCTCTGGGGTTTTAGACGCAGGTTGAACAACTTTTTTACTCACCCCATTGGAAACCACATCATCGAGCGTTTGCTTCTGGAAAGTAGCCCTCTGAACTTGACCAGATTTGTCCTGATCGCCAAGATTCAAAGATACTTTATTGGTTAATACGCTAAAAGCCGGCTTGCTTTCCGGTGCATCAAAATCAGTATAACCAGGCATAAGCATCAATTTTTTATCAATTTCCAGGATTTTCGCTCTGGTTTGATCGATTACATGCTGATCGGCTTTACCCAGAGACGATAAATAAGCCAGATTTTGATGATGCCAAAGGGCTTCCGCATTTAATTTGTCTCTTTCTACCAGGAGTTTTTGACGATTCTGTTTATCAACATATTCCTTATACCAGTTTTGTACACTTGCCTTAAATTGCCCGCTCAGTGACAAGGCTCCAGCCATTTTCATAAAGGCATTTTCCATGGCAATACAGATTTCCTGCCATTTAATGCCCATAGCCTCCAATTGTGGCCAATTCATAACGATTCTATTCATTCCAGCATCAAAAAGACTTTCCAGATCTTCCAGCTGGGCATTGGCTTTAAAAGCCATTTCTGCATTGGCAAAATACTTGATACTGAAATCTCTCAAACCATCAAAAACAGGCCTTAGTACCGCTTTATTAGCCAATAACGGCTCCATAATACGGTCAGTCTCAAATTCAAACAGAGCCCTTTCAAAAGTCTGTTCAGCACTTTGACGGAATAGCTCTTTTTGGCTTGGTACAGATGTTCCAGACAATTTTTGTCGGGGACCCGAACCTTCTTCAGCCGAACCATAATTGTGGGCCAGATTATTCATAGAAAATATGATTACTTCATACTATTATATAATATAGCTAAAAATAGTCAATACCCAAAAGCCTCTTCCCAAACTGAAATTATTTAAAATTTATTCAGATTTTTTCGTATAAACCGGAAAACTTATCACAAAACGTGAACCCTTGGTTTTCGGATTATTTAAAAGTTTAATATCACCCTTCAGCTTCTCGGCAATTTTTTTGGCAATATAAAGTCCCAGTCCCAAACCTTTCTCATGTTTAGAATGAGCTTTGTTCGCTCGAACAAAACGTTCAAAAACCTTAACCTTATCCCTATCAGCTATACCGGGCCCGGTATCAGTAATGGTACAAACCATCTTTTTACCATCCATCTGCAAATCCACATCGATTTTACCGGATTTGGTATATTTAAAAGCATTTTCCAGAACAATACTGATTATCTGTTCAAACTGTATGCCCGGACCATAATAAATTCCTTTTTTAATTTTATGATTATAACTAAGTTTAATCAGATCGGGTTTATAGGTTTGATAAACATCAACTATACGGCCCACACTCTCTTGAAGATTGAGTTTTTGATTGTCGACAGTCAGATTATTTTCCACCTCAGTTAAACTGAAAATCGAATTAAATATGCCATTCATTCTCAAAATACTTTCCTGTATCTGCAACTGATGACTGCGCATCTTTTCAATATAATCATTTTGAAAAGATTTTTCGTACTTTTTGATCAGAAACCCCAGCAATTCTGAACTATTATAGGCAATTGCTATTGGTGTTTTTAATTCATGAGTTAGCATGGCCGAAGTCTCTTTTTCAGCTTCATACAATCTATTCAGATTTCGGATATTTTTACTGTTTTCCAGGGCAATACCATAAAGATTGGCATACAGCTGCAACAACTGTAATTCCGTTGGCGACATACTGGCTCTTTTGGAAACACAGAAAAAAGCCCCGATCACTTTGCTATTAACCTTGATCGGCATAGCCATCGCCAGCTTCAAACCCAGCACTTTTTGCACCACATCCAACACTTTCCCTAATTTGAAAACCGGATAGAAAAAATCACGCAGACGGCTGGAACTCAAAACTTTATCTTCTCTCACACACCTGGAAATCAGCACATTGGCATTCAAAGGATAAGTCAATTTATAAACATCAAGTGGCACCATTTTCATTACACGCATAATCAATTTACTTTGAGTAAAAGACTTAAGCACCAAAATCTTCTTTTTCGAATCCACTTCCAGAGCCACCGCTCCGAAAGTCTGCAAACTGTTCTCCAAATACTGCAAAATCTCCACTCTGGTAATATCCGGATCAGCATTACCCAGAATCATTTCGGCAATATTGTTTAAGCCGGCCAGAGAATAATTAAAATTCACTCCTCCAGCAGCAACAATTGCAAATTTATCACTTTGAGTCATTTATACCCGAGTTATACATCTGCTGGAAGAATGCACTAACTCTATCTCTTTTGGCAACCCTATAATGGGTATTTTTATAAAATAATTCCGCAATATCCGATCTCACTACTGCGATTGCCAAACGCTCCCAAGCCTTTCCTCTGGATTCCTCCAGCAACTCTTTTCTCAGCTTCAAAATTTCTGCCTTTAATTCCCTGGACATTCGCAACACATCTACAGTTGTTCTCAATAATACATCTTTGGATTCTTGCTCATCCTTTTCATATCTATCCAGCAATATTGTCACTGCATTATCGCCACCCTCCTTGTCATAGCTTGGCCGGAAAACTTCTGCTGCATCATTCAATAAACGGTAATAAATATTAATCATACTGAATACATCTTCAAATTTTTTCAGAACAGGCTTCGGCATTGAATCCATTCCCGGTAAACTGGCCATCAATATTTCAAAAGTCATTGACGCTCCAATACTTTCTTCAATACCATAAATATATGTCCATAAGCGTTTTTCCGGAGCATCAGCAACAGCCATGCGGTTTTCGACATAACCGTTCATTGCTGCAATTTCCCCGACATTCTGCAGTCTTTTGTTTTCAAAAGGTATATTGTTCTTCAGGAAATATTCATTATGGTGAGATTTAATCAAATTAGCCATTTTCTGTCTCCAGCGATCAGAAAATTTACCCGAACCAGTCGATTGATCAAGCGAAGTTCCCAAATCTCTGATCATCAATACCAGTGATTTAACTACATTAAAGGTTTGTCTCTCGCCATCTTTGCGGAAATCAGCAACGTTACCACCAACTCCTACCGCTCCAATCAAAGCACCAGTGGCAAATTCCAGTTCATCTGCTTTGTTTTGATGATTCATTTCCAAATCATAAACCCGGTCATCCCATAAATAAGTTACAAACATATACATGGCCGAATTCATTGCCAGTCTTTCTGCGTCGGCATCCCACATCTTCCAGTCAGGATGATTATCATAACTGGTCATGAAAAAGCAGGTATAGGCATAATTCAAAGAGGCCCTTAATTGTTCGGGTTTATCAAAAGTTATACCTCTGCTTTTCGCCCAATTCACACAACGATTGGCAAAGGCATCAGCTTTTTTGTTGTATTCCTGAAGATGACCCAATTTTTCATATCCGCCTTTACCGGCTTTCAAATAATTAAATTCAGACCAATCAGTTTTAGATGGTGCTTGCTTTTTGATTTCTCTTTGTCCTCCCTGAAGAGAAGGTACTGTATCAACAAACTCAAACCCCTGTATGATACCGGCACGTATGCCTTCTATGGAATTCTCGGTGGCAATTACCGTAGAATATTTAAGCAGAGTAGTCCTGGGAAAAACAAATTTATCGGATTGCCCCGGAGCAACCACAAAAGCATATTTTCTCGTTACATCCATAGACATATCCCGCCCACTGGGATACACCAGTATGGTATTTTTCGCCGCTGTATTTGGGTTTATTAAAGGTACCCAGACGTTGTCCTGCAAATAATATATTTTCAGTCTTGCCATTAATTCTCTATTTGTCTCAATCATTGAATCGATTTTTCCGCGGGTAGTTTCCAAATTATCCCGGCCCACAATCGACAAAGCCAGTCTTCTGTTAGTAATTCTATGATCATCAATAGCAGTAATTACTTGCAATTCATGCGCAGAAAACCGTTTCGGCAAATCCTCTTTCACTTTATCCACAAGACGATTCAGTTTTTGAGGATCCGTACTTGGCCACAAATCAGTCAATGGCACACAAACCACTTCCTCATTTACATCCAAACCACTTGATCTGAAAGCATTGGGCTTTTCCATACCGGTTCTGAGCAGCATATTAACTTTCCTGTCTCCCAAAGTAGTGGGTGCATAATCAATTCCAAAACCAACCTGCAATTTCGGTACAGCAATCGCTGAGGTTTTGGCGATAACCAATTCAATCATATCAGCCAACCTATTAGCCGCCTTGCCCTTTTTACGCAAACCATTCAAATTTCCTTCCAAATAAAGTCTGACATCATCCCTGATCAGCATTCCTTCCATTTCCATACCCAAAGCCAATTTGAAAAAGGCCAGATACAATTCATCAAAAAACTCATCACTTCTTTTCTCAATATTTTCCCTGGATAAAATTCCAAAAATTGCCAGCTCCACATCACCTCTATTCACCAGACTTTCAATAGTCTTCACAACATTATTACCACCATCAGTGTAATCCTTGGCCTGTTTCTGCTTATCCCTTTCATTACCATCCGGCAACACAAACACTCTCATTTTAGGCTCTACCAAAGCCTCCATTAAAGCAATATGGTCGCGGTCGATCTCATTTAAATATTGTTCG
>JADLFY010000126.1 GCA_020849575.1 Candidatus Peregrinibacteria bacterium | reverse complement strand
TGATTTTACTACTATTATATATGGTGTAAAGAAGATAGAGTTTAATTTTTAGGTGGTTTATGTTGTGGTGACTGTTGGAAGTTTGTGCAAAACTTTTTTGTGATGATGTTATGTGGGGCCATTCGATTGTTGTTTTGTCAATGGGTGAAATAGAAAGAATTTGTGATTTTGTAAATTATCTAAACTTTAATACTTCTATCTTCTGTCAAAGGTGTGAAATTTTCTCCGGGTAGGGGTGATTGACTTTTTAAATTTAGTGGTAAGGTAGATAAATTTTGAATGGGAGGAAGTGTTTTACTGCGTTGAATTTGTATTTATGTCAAAAAAGGTGTGTGATGTTAATAGAGGGAGTAGGATATGGCTTATAAAAGACTGATTGTCTTGCTGAGTGGTGTGTTAATGTATTAAGATTAAGGTTTTGATTTTGAACTGCCATGAAAAACCCCCTCCAGGAGGGGGTTGGAGTGGGGGTTTTGGAAGTGGAGGGCTTTGAGAGCTTTATTAAGGAATAATGCACTCAGAATAGAATTTGCCTGATTCCAGGCAGGTCTGGAGATTGTAATTATTAAATAGAACGCCGGCGAAGAAGGCTACAATCAGGCCGGCGATGGCTATGAGTACATAGATAGGTGTGAATTTAGGAAAGTTGGCTTTCGGCATGTGACCAGTTAACGAATTTCCAGAACTCAGTAATAAAGGCCGGACGAGCATTGCGATGGTCTATATAATAGGCGTGTTCCCAGACATCCAGGGTGAGCAGAGGTTTTTTGTCCAGAATTAGAGGTGTGTCGGCGTCTTTCATGGCCAGAATTTCCAGTTTGCCGTCGGTGTTTTGAGCCAGCCAAGCCCAGCCGGAGCCGAAAAGGGTGGTGGCGGCGGCGGAAAATTGTTCTTTGAATTTATCGACTGATTCGAAGTCACGGGCTAGAGCGGCTGCGAGTTTTTCGCCGGGGTTGCCGCCGCCATTAGGGCTCATACAATTCCAGAAAAAGCTGTGATTGAAGTGCTGGGCAGCGTTGTTGAAAATTGGTTTGAGATTTTCCTGATGGGATTTTTTGATTACTTCTTCGAGACTGAGTTCGGCATATGCTGAATTGGCAGTGATAGCATCATTGAGCTTGGTGACATAGGCAGCATGATGTTTGCCATGGTGATATTCAAAGGTTTCCTTACTGCAGAAGGGAGCGAGTTGAGTGGGATCAAATGGTAAATCAGGTAAAGTGAAAGTCATGGTACTGGGAGTTAAATAATTACCCGCCTATATTAGCATAGTTTGAGAGTGGGGTAGAGGACTTATTTGTTTTGATCAGAGGTTTGATCCTGTTTTTTGATCAGATCGTGGAGAAGAATGGCTTTGATTCTTGGTAATTTGGCTTGGATAATGTCCAGCAGAGCTTTTTCAAAGATACTGTAATTTAATTTGAAGTCTTTTAGATTGGAATTGAGCTCCAGTACTTCTGGCTGACGTTGGCGAGGGAATACTTCAAAAATGACCTGACCTCCACGGATAGGATGAAATTCAACGGGGCGGCCAAGAGCATTGATTCTTTCCAGAAAGAAGTTCTGAATTTCCATGGCCAACTCGGGAAAAGGTTTTTTGTCGTTAAATTCCATAGTGATGCGGTCAGGAGAGAGGATAGTGCTTTTGGTCTCTACTTCTTTGAAGTTGAAAGTTTCTGGTGTGAGTGGATTTTTATTTCTGGCGTCAATCCAGCTGAGACGATAAGCAGGGTAATTTTCGTAGAGACCATTTTTATCTTTTCGGCGTACATCAAATGATTGTAAATCCAATCCGAGCGCACGTAATTCTTCACGAAGAGAAGCGAGATTGCCGGTTATTTCTATGCTTGGAAGTCCAATGGTTTCCGATAAATCTGTCCAGGTCAGAACCTGGCCCTGCTGATCTGAAGCGGCAGCCAAAGCTTTGGCAATTTTGTGACGGGTGGAATTGCCGAAGTGGCGCCCCTTTTTGCCCAAATAGTCAGAGAAATGAGGTTTGTTTTTGGGTACAAATAATTCTGGTGGCAGAGTGGCCTGGGCGGATAATTCCTGCAGAGCTTCGAGGAGAACACGAACTTCCAGGATTTTGTCATTGATTACTTCTGGTGGTCTGTTAAAGCCCATTGATCGTAGACCAGCGACAACCAGAGTGGGTTTTCTGGTTAAAAGTGTTCTAACCTTGGGTTCCATGGCGGTAATATGGCCAACTACTTTGAGTATTTCTTCGGCTGTGGCCAATCTAATAGCATCTTCACCATGTCCTTCGGCGAAGAGGGCACTTTCTTTGGCAGCACGAATCATGCTGGTGGTGATTTTACCTTCTTTACTGGGACCTTTCTTGTTTTTGGAACGGGTTTTTTTGTTGGGATTTTCTTCTTCAAGCTGTTCTGAGGCGATTTGATCGAGGAGTTTGCGGGCGGTTTGCTGCAATTGGAATTTTCTGGTTTCTTCGGTATCGCCCTTTTTCTTGATTTTAATTTTGAGCAGAGTAAGGGCATTACTCATGGGTAATGCACCGCGAATAATTAGTTCAAGAATTTCATCGGGTAATTTTAATAAACGCAAATGGGCATAAACATTGGCTTCAGAAAAACCATATTTCTCGGCAACTAACTGGGTGGGACGGCGGGTTTCATTAGCCGGATAATTGCTTTCATAATAAACAACTCTTCTCTGAAAGGCGCGGGCGATTTCTACCGGATTATGCTGTGCACGGGAAATATTCAGAATCAGGGAAATATCAAAAATTTCTTCCATGGTGGTTTCGCCGCCCACCAGGATTTTGGCCTGACTGTAGTTCAAATCGCTCAAAGTCCGGAAACGTCTTTCTCCATCTACAATGAAAAATCTGACTGCTTCGCCATCAGTATAGGGTACTACTTTGATAGCTTCTTTTTGTCCAACACTACCAATAGTCTGCTTTAATTCGTTCATTTTGACCGGATCGAAATAACTGCGTGGCTGATCGGGATTGGGTGTGATCCAGTCCATAGGACAATGCCAGATGTTTCCCTCCAGGCTGGGGAGGCGGATAATGGTCCCGGTTTCACCCAAAATGGTGTCGCCTGGATTGTCCAGGTCAGCTTCACGTTGATAAGCAGTTTCGACAATTTTTTTGGTTAATTGTTTTTCTGGCAGTAAAGTTTCTCTGGAAGCTTCTGACTTGAGTAGTAAACCGGTTTTGCTCATTGTGATTGCTATTTAGATTTGGCTGAATTATATTGGAGGCCCGTAATTAGTCAATAAATAGGAGTGGTGTCAATTGAGATGATTGATTGATTGTCGCTTAACTTTAGCTGAAGTAAACTCTGGATTTATGTCTTTGGAAACAAGTACGGAAAATAAGGAGGTAAAATTTGAGGAACAAATTGCTGAAGTGACTGAAAGCATAGTGCGGTGGTCAAATAATCCTGAGCTGGAAATGGCAGATATGTTGGAGATCCGATTTGTTGCCAGTAGCGGAGCTACTTTCAGGAAATTGTTGACGGCCAAAGATAAAATTGTGGTTAAAGAGAAAGTGGCCAGTTTTGTTGAAAGTAATTTATGCACAGCCAAAACCCATTTTGGGGAAATAGTAGGTGTGATGCTGGGAGGTTCCAAAATGGCAATGGCCAAATTTGGTTTCAATGGCTATCGTCCTGGTTTGCCTAGAAAGTCGGAGGGGACTGATCAATCGAATGGGAATGGAGCTGGAGCAACTTCCGTATTGGCAAAGATTCGAGCAGAAAAACCGCTGATAAAGGTGCCGCGCCGGGTTGATTATAGTCATCTTTTTAATCAGCTGGAGAATAGACCGGAGAATTTGAAAGCTACTATTCTGGAAAAATTAAAAAGGCGAAGGGCGATGCTATTGACGTCTGGTTTGGTGACTTGTCGAGATAATCAGATTGAAGCTTTGG
>JADLFY010000125.1 GCA_020849575.1 Candidatus Peregrinibacteria bacterium | reverse complement strand
TATAATGTTAAACAATCTTTTGGAAATCTCAAGGATGGCGCCAATTCCTATAAGGTTTATGCAGTTGATTCGAATGGCAAAAAATCTGCTGTGTTAACAGTGACAATTAATTTTGATGCTCCCGTGGTATCAGCAGCACCAGCCAGTTCTACTACTCCAACTACTTCGACCACTACTACAAATCAAATCACAGAACCAGCTACTGTAACTTCCAGTGAAAGACCAATCAATACCAATTCAACCCAATCTCATTAGAGGTATTTGGCTTTATTGCGATTGTGTTCTTCGTTGGTGACGGCATAGACCATGTCACCGTCTTTGGACGTTAAATAGAAGAAATAGGAGCTTTCTTCGGGTTGGGCTGCTGCTTTGATGCTGGCCAGTCCGGGATTGGCAATTGGTCCTGGAGGGAGTCCTTGTTTGTTGCGCGTATTATAAGGAGTATCTTCCTGAATGTCCTGATAATCGATTTCGCGGTCTTCTTTTAAATAAAGCAGAGTAGCGTCAATTCCCAGTACCCAATTACTGTCCAGTCTTTTCCAGATAATTCCGGCAATCAGCGGGCGGTCTTTGTCCCGATTGGCTTCTTTTTCTACCATTGAGGCTACTATAATGGCTTGATCCAGGGGTTTATTGCCTTTCAGTACTTCGGGGAGGGCTTTTTGTTTGAAAGTATTGAGAAGCAGGGTAATAAAACTTAAATTGTCATATTCATTAGCATTAACAAAATAAGTATCCGGGAAAAGATAGCCTTCTAATGGATGAATGAGCTTTTTCTGTTCGACAGCATCGAGAAAATCATATTTGGCATAGGAATCAAAATTCTGGACAGCAGTAATGAAATCTCCTGGTTGGGTGAGAGACTGATCTACGAGAATTTTATCTATATCAGCAATAGTGGATCCTTCAGGGATGGTAATAATGGCCTGACGGGTCTGATTGGAGGTAATAGTCTGGAAAATTTCGCTGATATTTTGATTTTGACTTAATTTAAAGCGGCCACTTTTGATATCTTTATCCAGATTATTGAATTTGGCATAAAGTTTAAAGGCATCGACGTCCAGAATCAGATTTTGGGCGAAGAGATTTTCGGCGATTTTCTTGGTATTGTCGCCTTTTTTGATAGATATATTGATTTCCTGAGGAGTTTCGGTGTTTACGGGGGTGGAAATCAGATAATTATAACGTTGATATTGATAGATCAGAAAAATGGCTGCCAGAATAATCAGGACAGCGATAATTTTCAGCCAAATTGGCTTTTTTGAGTTTCTTCTGCGCATAATGTGTTGGTTAAATTAGCTTCCCATGCCTGGAAGGCCGAGACCACCCATGACTTCTTTCATTTCGTGTGCGGCAATTTCCTGGGATTTTTTCATGGCCTTGTTCAAGGCTTTAACAAGCCCGGACATTGATTGTCCATTTTGCTTGATATCAACCACTTCCTGTTTACCATTGATAGTTACGGTAAATTCGCCTTCATCGGCTTCAATATGGGTATTCCCGAGTTTTTCCTGAATATCTTTGGCTTTTTTCTGAAGGGCTAACATTTTTTTCACGTCATCCATCATAATTTTTGTTCAATAAGAGAATATGCCTGGGTATTTTAGAAGACTATGGTCTAAAGCGTCAATAAATTATGTTGCAGATAGGTCTTTTTTGCGCTAGACTCTGGCCGCAATATTATTTCTTGTTCGCAAAAATATGGAACTTCTTGTACTCGAAGCCAAAACTAGAGATGGCAAAGCATCAGCAAAAACATTGCGCAGTGAAAATATGATTCCTGCTGTATGTTATGGTAAAGGCTTTGACAACCATCAGTTGACTGTTGAATATCAGTCTTTTAGAAGAGCATTCAAACAGGCCAGTACTACTCAGGTTATCAATCTCGATGTAGAATTCAAAAAATTGCCGGTATTAATTCATGAAATTGATTATAATCCAATGACTGACCGCTTTGATCATGTGGATTTCCTGCAAATTGATATGAATAAGAAAGTAACTGCTACTGTACCGGTAGAAATTGTTGGTTTATCTCCAGCTGTGAAGAATTTCAATGCCGTAGTTACTATTGTTAAACATGAAATTGAAGTAAATTGTCTGCCAATGGATATCCCACATGAAATTACCGTGGATGTTTCTAAAATGGAAAATCTGGGCGATGCCTTCCATGTTAAGGATTTGAATCTTGGTGATAGAGTAGAAATTCTCTCAGATCCTGAAGAAACTTTGGTATCTGTGAATGCTGTTGAAGAATTTGTGGAACAAAGTGTGGAAGTACCAGATGAACTGAAGACTGAACCTACTGCTGAGGGTGCCGAAGGTGCTCCTGCTGAAGGCGGTGAAGCCAAGGCTGAAGAAAAAGCTGAAGAGAAGAAGGAATAAGCCAAAAACTAGCTATAGAGAAATAAGCCCGGTCCCAATCGACTGGGCTTTTTTAAAACCTCGAAATATGTTATAATGATAGGAAAAAGTCGACTTTTTATAGTTTAAAGGATGGATGACCAAAATCCTCAAAATCAGCCAAGTGGTGATCAGAAGCCTAAAATGGCTTCAGGAAGGCCAAATGTAACTCAAAATAGCTCGAATTCTGGTTCGGGACAGGCTGCTCTGCCCAAAAAGCCTAAAACTGAGAAACAGAAACAGCGTGAAAGAGAACGTCGACGTCGTCGTAGACGCAAGAAAAGTGATAAAAGTGTGGGGAAAGATGTTCCCCTGGTTTTGACTGAGAAAAAAGCTGATGCACAGGGGTTGGGCGAAAACATTGCTCCAAGTCTGCAGAAACCAGGCGAAGATACTAAAGAGTTTATCGAAGCCCCTGAAGCTAAGATTTTGGAAAGTGAAACTGCTGAAGCACATTTATTACCAATAGAGGGCGAACATGCTCCTGAGCTTCCACCTGAAACTCTGCCAGAATATCCCTTAGAAACTCCGGCAGAACCGGTGAGATTGTTTGCCACTCAACCGGCAGAATCCAAACCAGAACACGAAACAGCACCTGAAACTGCATCAGAACCAGAACAGGAAGCTGAATTCCAGTCAAAACCCGAACCTGAGGTTGAACCCCAGGCAGAGTCGGAGACCGAATCAGAGCCTGAACCTGTATCCGAACCCGTGCCTCTATCCATTGAAGAGCCCGTTCCTCCAGTTCCTGCACCACAACCCGAAGCTGAACCTGAAGTTTCAGCTGAAGCTGAGAATGAACCTGCAGAAAATTTGTTGTCCGATGCTACAACGGTTGAGCCGGAGAAAGAGGAGGGAGACAGGAGCAACGATAACGATAACGCTAGCAACGAGGAGAACAAGGATGTCAATCGTGATGAATTGCCAATAGATTATCAATCAGAGGTAAAACCACTGTTAAGCCATTCACAGGAGGTGTTTGAGGAAGAATATCATCCGGCGGCTGAACATGAATTGGAAAAAAGTAATTTGGAAGAGGCTAAAAAGATTTCGGAGAATTTGATTTCTGAACCCGAGCCGTATTTGGAAGAATTGCCAGTAAAACAGGGTATTCTGGGTAAAATGTTTGATTGGCTGGCCAGGAAGGTGGAAAGTCGTAAAAAGCCTAAAACAGAGCAACCAGCAGCAGGGCCGACAACTGAACCCACTAAAATTACAGAAATTAATTTGGGTGGATATGATCCAACTGCTGAAGAAGCTTTACCTGAAGAAAAGAAATCTGGTGGATTTGGACTAGTGGAGATTTTGAAAAAAGCTTTAAGTATTATTGTGCTTTTGGCCTTGATTATTGGGGCTTTTTGGCTGGGGTCGTCATTGCATCTGGTAGAAAGAGTTACTGATTTATTTAAAACCAAGCCTGGTCTGGAATTGGCGGAAGGTACAAATAGTGAAGTTAATTTTGATGTAGAATTGATAAGAAAATGGGGATTTTATGCGGCCAAGGAATTTGGTGCAAATCTGGGAGATTCCCGGAATACCGCCTATGCTATTTTTACCAATGCCTATTATTTCGGTAAATTGAGAGATCCGATTTTTGTCGGAGAAACCGGCATTTCTGCGGCACTTTATTATGGGTTTGGACGGGATGATGATTATCTGCGCAATAAATTTATTTATTATGTCAGATATTTGGCTAAAATCCGTAATGCCAATTTGACTGATATATTGGAGTCTCTGAACAATAAAGTACGCCGTGACACCGCTCTGGATACACTTTATGAAGATTTAAATAATACCTTTGATGAAGGGAATAACCTGCGCAAAGAAATTAATGTTCAGGTGGATGATTTGAAGATTTCTTTTAATAGTTTGAATCCGGATAAAGACCGCTTTGAAGCCGATTTCTTTATTTCTCTGAATCAAACAGAGGCTGAAAAGGCTGATTTGCTGATTAATAAATTTATTGAAATAAGTCAGAAACAGGTGGAGTTGAGAGCTAAATTAGCCGCTATGGAACAGCTTTCGCTTGATTATGAAGATGAGCTGATTAAATTGAAATTAAAACTGGAAGGTATACAAAAAAATCGGGCTGCCTTGATTGAAGGGGTTACGGTTACGGAAGTGCCAGGAAGTGGGGTGGATTTGGTTAATAATTAGCCAAAAACTGCTTTTCACTTGCCCTTTTACTTTTTGACTAAATGTTATATAGTATCAGGGATTTTTAGCTGGGCCAGGCCCAATGATAAAGAACGAAATTTACAAAGAGCAATTAGCCGCTTTTTTCCCTGGTGAGAGTGCCAGGGTATTGGATGATTTGCTTGAACATGCGGCTTATTTGTATAAGTCACTTTATCGCTATTCAGGTGAATCCTATCTGCACAGGGCTTTGCGTTTAACCTGTGAGAAAATCCTCCCTTTAAAGCCGGATACCGATATGATTATTGCCACAGTGCTGATTAGTGCGATGTATTCGCCACGCTG
>JADLFY010000124.1 GCA_020849575.1 Candidatus Peregrinibacteria bacterium | reverse complement strand
CAAATTACCCGAGCTGAACTTTTAAAAATGGCTTTGGGGTGCCGTACACAATTGCCCAATCCTCCAGCCAATTACAATTTCTCTGATGTCCCTGCTGGCACCTGGTACACCACCTATGTTTATGCTGCACAAAATTTGGGCATTGTCAGTGGCTATACTGATGGAACTTTTCAGCCAAATCGTCCTGTTACCCGTGCTGAAGCTTTAAAAATAATTTTGTTATCACCTGAAGGAAATATTCCTACTGCTGATCCTTCTACATCTTTTCCTGATGTCAAAAGTTCAGACTGGTTTTATAAATATGTAAATTATGCACTTTCCCAAAAAATTGTCAGCGGCTATTCCAATGGCACTTTCCGTCCAAATGCCAACTTAACCAGAGCCGAAGCCGCCAAAATCATTACCTTAACTTTTGGGTTTGAAACTCCAGCTCAGCCAGAACCCCAACCTGAGCCACAACCAAATCCTAACCCTCAACCAAACCCTAATCCGAATCCTTCCACTGGCACTTCTCCACAAATAGCTGGCTGTCCAATTTTCCCTGCTGACAATCCTTGGAATCAGGATATTTCTAGTCTCCCAGTTCATCCTAATTCAGCCAATTTCATTAATTCTATCGGCGCTTCTGATCATTTGCATCCAGACTTTGGTTCTCCAATGGAATATGGAATTCCTTTTGTTGTCGTTGACGCTTCTACTCCAAAGGTTCAGGTCAATGCAGATTATGCTGATGAAAGTGATTTTGGACTTGCTCCAATTCCGGCCAATCCACCAATCGAAGGCACTGTAAACTCTGATGGTGACCGCCACGTCATTGTTCTGGATAAATCTGATTGTACCCTTTATGAAACCTGGTCTTCCTACTTCGAAAATGGTGTCTGGAACGTTGGATCCGCTGCCAAATTCAATCTTCTTAGCAATGCCCTTCGTCCGGATGGCTGGACTTCTGCTGATGCAGCTGGATTACCAATTCTCCCTGGTTTGGTACGATATGATGAAGTTCAGGCTGGTCAAATCAATCACGCAGTACGTTTCACTGTTAGCCAATCTCAACGTGGTTATATTCATCCTGCCACCCACTTCGCCTCCAGCTCAACTGATTCCAATCGCCCACCAATGGGACTTAGACTTCGCCTCAAAGCTGATTACGATATAAGTGGTTACACTGGTGCTTCTCGCATCGTCCTGGAAGCTTTGAAAAAATACGGCATGATTGTTGCCGACAATGGTTCTGATTGGTTTATTTCCGGTGAATCAAATCCAAATTGGGATGATGAAAATCTGAATCAACTCAAAGCTGTTCCTGGTTCTGCCTTTGAAGTAGTCAACACTGGTGAAATTCTCAAGTAGTTGATCAGCTGATTTTCAGCAATTAATTAAGAAAATTTAAGCCCGGTTTAATGCCGGGCTTTTATAAACTGTAATATATTTCTCCTACCTGTACAGGGTTAAATCTTGACGGTGAGTATTTACTCACCTATCATTTGGGCAAATAAAAAATAATTTTTAATCAAATTAAATTTATGGCTATGTCATCAGAAAAACAAAAGGCAGTCGAACTTGCACTTGCACAGATCGAACGCAGTTTTGGTAAAGGTTCAATCATGAAAATGGGTGAACAGAATTCTATTGCTATCGAAACTTTTTCTACCGGCGCCCTCTCTCTCGATTTGGCACTGGGTGGGGGAGTACCAAAGGGAAGAATTATTGAAGTATATGGACCAGAAAGTTCCGGTAAAACCACTCTTACTCTTCACATGATCGCTGAAATCCAAAAAAGCGGTGGTATGGCCGCCTTCATTGACGCAGAACATGCTCTGGATCCGGAATATGCTCGTCGTTTGGGAGTTGATATTGATAGTCTGCTGGTTTCACAACCAGACAGTGGTGAACAGGCTTTGGAAATTGCCGAAACTCTGGTGCGTTCCAATGCTATTGATCTGATCATTATCGACTCGGTTGCGGCCCTTACTCCCAAAGCTGAAATTGAAGGTGAAATGGGCGATTCACATATGGGTTTACAGGCCAGACTGATGAGCCAGGCCTTACGTAAACTTACTGCAGCCATCAGCAAATCAAAAACTACTGTAGTCTTTATCAATCAGCTCCGCATGAAAATTGGTGTGATGTTTGGTAATCCTGAAACAACTACCGGTGGTAATGCCCTTAAATTCTATTCTTCAGTTCGTCTGGAAATCCGTTCTATTGGTAAATTGGAAGAGGGAACTGGTGAGGAAAAATCCTACACTGGGCATCGTGTCAAAGTAAAAGTTGTTAAAAACAAGGTTGCTCCTCCATTCAAACAGGCTGAATTTGATATCATGTACAACAAAGGCATTAGCCGCGTTGGCGATCTGCTTGATTTGGCTACCCGCTTCGAAATTGTTAAAAAATCCGGGGCCTTCTACAGCTTTGGTGAAGATAAAATTGGCCAGGGCCGTGAAAATACTAAAGCTTTCCTCTCTCTCGCTGATAACAAAAAAATTCTTCAGGCCATCGAAAAAGAAGTTCTCAAAGCCGCTAAAGCTGAACAAAGTTTGGAACAGGGCAATGTTGCTGCTAAGACAGATTCAGCTCCTGAATCAGCAGCTGCCAGCAGTGCTACATCTGGCAAATCAGCCAAGGCAGCCCTTGCTGAAAAGAACTAAATTAAATCCAATCGCCCCGCTCGCCGCCTTCCGGCTCGCGGGGCTTTTCCAAAACCAAGGCCGAAAATCAATATCCCAAATTCCATGAATGAACAGCAAAAAAAACTTCTCAATTATGCTCTCACTTTATTGGCCAAAAGGCGTTTCACCATCCGGGAAATGGTACGTAAACTGGAAGCCCGCAACCGAAAATCTGCTCAGCCTTGTCAAGACTCTGAGTTGCAGCTGGTATTGGAAAAATTAGTTAAATCCAATTTCTTGAATGACCAGGATTATGCCTATTTCTTTGTAGAAAGTCGCACCAATGGCAATATTTACAAACCCATTGGCCCTCATAAAATTCGGGCCAAACTCCAACAAAAAGGCATAGATATTGAACATATTGATCAGGCTCTTCAACAAGCTGATTTCAATGAACAGCAAATGGCTCTGGATTTACTGGAAAGAAAAATAAAATCCCTCGATCAAACTGTACTCAAACAGCAAAAAGTACAGGCCAGACTACTTCGCTACCTTCAAAATAACGGCTTTTCCATGAATATTTGCTACAAAACCCTCCAATCCAAAATCGCTTCCTTTCACAGTCACGACTGAAACAACTAACCCGTCGTACCCCATATGGAGTTTTCATTGACATATAGCTTTACTTTTTTAGCACTTTACGTTAAATTGAAGCTGTAAAATGGATTTTAATTAAAATCCTGTCTTTTAATGCGTCCACTATGAATTCACAATTTATTGCTGCCATCAATCAGCTCTGCGATGAAAAAAATATTCCTCGCGATCAGGTAATCGAAACTATCAAAGCTGCTCTCCGCGCTGCTTACCGCAAAGATTATGGTAACAAAGAGCAGAATATCGACATCGACATCGATGAAAAAAATGAAATGACTACTGTCTATCTTCTCAAGGATATCGTTAAGGAAGTTGAAAATCCTGAAATCCAAATTTCTCTCAAGGAAGCTCAAAGATATCAAAAGAATGCCAAAATTGGCGGAGTGGTAAAAATTGATGTTACTCCGCTTGAATACGGTCGTATTGCTGCTCAATCTGCCAAACAGGTGATTATCCAGAAATTACAGGAAGCTGAACGCGACATTATGTATTCCACTTTCAAGGATCGTGAAAACGAATTACTTAATGCCATGGTTCAACGTGTTGAATATGGAACAGTTCACGTTAACCTCGACAATAAATTAACCACTATTTTGCCTCAGGATCAGCAAATTCCCCGTGAAAGATATTATGCTGGTCAGCGTATCAAGCTCTATCTTGATAAGGTTATCAAAACCAGCCGTGGGCCTCAATTACTCATTTCCCGCAGCCATCCAAGTTTGGTTCTCAAACTTATGGAATTGGAAATTCCTGAAATCAAGAGTGGCCTGGTAGAAATCAAAGCTATTGCCCGTGAACCTGGTGTCCGTTCCAAAATCGCAGTTAGTTCCAATGATCCCAAAATCGATCCAATCGGTTCTTGTGTAGGTCAAAAAGGTGTACGTGTACAAAATGTTATGGATGAATTGAATGGCGAAAGAATCGACGTCATCCAATGGAATGCCGACATTGAACCATATATCCGTACTGCCCTTGCCCCAGCCAAAGTTGCTGCTATTGAACTGAATAAAGAGGAAAAACGTGCCAAAATCTTTGTTAATCCGGATCAGCGCCCATTAGCCATCGGTAAAAATGGTCAAAATGTCCGTTTAGCTTCCCGCTTAACTGGTTATGAACTCGATATTCTTGATATCGGAGAAATGACTGGTGCCGCTGCTGAAGAAGGTTTAAAAATTGAAGCTCTCAAAGATTTACCAAATCTCTCACCTGAAATCATTGCTAAACTCGAAGCTGCTAATATGACCATGGTTGAACAGCTCAAAGGTCTCTCTGTTGCTGATATTGCCAGCGGCATCGAGGGCTTGAGTGAAGAAGAAGCTCAATTAATTGCTGAAGAAGTGGCTAAGGCAAGCTAAGAAACCACTCTTAAAATCTATTTAAAAGGCACCCGACAGGGTGCCTTTTTTGATCTCAGTCCAAAAACTATCTCTCGTACTGGCGATTTTTCGTTATTTATGCTAAAATACAGGGATAAAGTTGAATCAGTCTCAGCTCATGATTGACCAAAATAAACTGAAAAACCCGGACCAGGACGAACAAACCTCTCAAACAAGCGGAGATCAGGCTGCGACTAATGCCACGACTTCAGCTCAATCGTCAACAGCTGCAACCGCAGCAGCCCAACCAGAAATTAAATCTATTATTGTTCCCAAAGATCAGCTTTCAGCAGAAGATGAAGCTAAACTCGAATCAGGGCTGGCCAAAATCCAACGTGAAGCCAAGGAAAAAGACACTATGGAAAAGGCTGCTCAATTGGGTATGAACTACATCGATATAGCTTCCAGTCCAATCAATACTGATCTGCTCAAACTCATCCCCCGAGAGGATGCAGAACAAAATCTGATTTTCCCTTTCTATCGTCTCGGTAAGAAATTACGTGTGACTGTAGCTCATCCGAGTAATTTGGGTACTCTTGCTATCATTAATAATCTCAAGAAACAGGGGTATCTGATCAATCTCAATTTATCTTCAGAAGAAGGCATCAGGGAAGCTCTAAAAATCTATAATTCCGATCAATACAAAGTCAAAAAACAAATCAATACTAGGCTTGATGAAGCCAAAATCCAGACCTATGAAAAAGAATTGGCTGAT
>JADLFY010000123.1 GCA_020849575.1 Candidatus Peregrinibacteria bacterium | reverse complement strand
ATTTCATCCAGGCTCAAAAATTCTACTTCTTTGACATTCAATTCTTCCGCAATTACATCGATCTGGGATTTGATCGATTTCAAATCAATTCCATCCGGAAGAGCAATTTCTACCTTGCTGAGAGGCTGTCTTACCTTGATTTTATTCTTCGCCCTGATCTGATGACCAAGTGCCACTATTGAACGCACCATGAAATTCTGCTGATTGATTTTCTTATCAACGAACTGTTTGCGGAATTCTGGCCAGTCGGTCAGATGTACAGACTCATTGCCAGTCAGATTCTGATATATTTCTTCGGCCATAAACGGCATAAATGGCGCCAGCATTCTGGAGAAAATCACCAAAGCCGTATAAAGAGTCTGATATGCTTCATCTTTATCCTGGTCATTTTCAGACTTCCAGAAACGACGGCGGGAACGTCTCACATACCAGTTGGAAAGATTATCAACAAACTCAACCATCGGACGAGTCGCTTTCATCATATTGTAGCCCTCCATCTCGCTGCCCACGACCTGAATCAGAGCATTCAATTCGGATAAAATCCATTTGTCCAGGGCATGCTTAGGTTTGAATGGACTAATCAGTCTATCCGGAGCCCACCCATCAATATTGGCATAAGTTACAAAAAAACTATAAGTATTCCAAATAGTTAAATTAAACTTTTTCAGGAATTCATCGACATGTTGTTCAGAAAATCTCACGCCATCGCCAACCACTACCGGAGATTGATACAGATAAAATCTCACTGCATCGACGCCTTTTGAAGCAAAGAGCTGAGTTGGATCAGGATAATTTTTCTTGCTCTTGGAAAGTTTTTCTCCATCGGCAGCATTCACATGCCCAGTACAGACAATATTATTAGCAGCCGGTTTATCAAAAAGAATAGTTGATAAAACATGCAATGTATAAAACCAGCCACGAGTCTGATCAATCGCCTCAATGATAAAATCAGCCGGGAAATTTCCTTCAAATTCTTTTTTATTTTCAAAAGGATAATGCAGTTGGGCATAAGGCATGGATCCACTCTCAAACCAGCAGTCAAAAACATCAGAGATTCTCTTCATTAAAGCCTTTTCATCCTTGGGATCACGATCAGGATGTACAAAAGTAATCTGATCAATATAAGGCTTATGTAAATCAAGTTTACCTTCCAAATCCTTTGGCAAAACTCCTCCGGTCAAATTTTTCAATTCTTCCATGGAACCAATAGCCATCATATCACCATATTCATTTCTCCAAATCGGAATAGGACATCCCCAATAACGGTTTCTGGAAATATTCCAGTCACGAGCTCCCTCCAGCCATTTTCCAAAACGACCATCTTTCAAATGAGGTGGCTGCCAATTAATTTTCTGATTATTCACCAACATTTTATCCTTGACCTCGGTCACTTTGATAAACCAGGCTTTGGTTGAATAATTAAGCAGTGGCGTATCACATCTCCAGCAGTGAGGATAGGAGTGACGATAATTTTCTTTTTTAAATAAATTTCCTTTTTTTTCCAAAAATGCAGCAATATTCTGATCCTGACCCTTCACAAATTTCCCGGCAAAATCTTTGACTTCGGGTAAATAATTTCCATTCATTGCCACATTCACAAACATCGGCAAACCATTTTCTTTGGCTGCCATCATATCTTCTTCACCAAAAGCACCGTTAATAGTAACTATACCAGTACCTTCCTGATCAGAAGCATATTCCGTAGCTACAACAGAAAAAGCTTTTTCAGAAGCTAAAACTTCCGGAGCCCGATCATAGTAATCAAAAACATGCTGATATTTCTGTCCAACCAAATCAGCTCCTTTCATTTTTTCTACAATTTCATAGCTGCGATCAGAATTATTAAATACTGCTTCCAGCCTGGATTCAGCCAAAATATAGAAGCCATCATCAGCTTTAACTTTTACATAATCAATATCTTTATTTATCGCCAAACCCATGACACTGGCCACACTCCAGGGAGTAGTTGTCCAGGCCAGGAAATAAGTATCTTTCTGATCTTTTAAAGCAAATTTGATGGTAACAGACAGATCGGTAATATCCTTGTAGCCCTGGGTTACTTCAAAATTGGAAAGCGGTGTTTCACAACGGGGACAAATCTGCATGGCTTTGGCACCTTCATATACCAGCCCTTTAGCCCAGATCTGCTTAAAAACCCACCAGATAGATTCCATATAATCATTTTCCAGCGTAGCATAACCATTTTCAAAATCCACCCAACGGGCAAACCTGTCCATCACTTCTTCCCACTCATTAGTATATTTAAATACCGATTCACGGCAGGCTTGGTTAAATTTCTCTGTACCCATTTTTTCGATATCCTGCTTCCCCGCCAAACCAAACTGTTTTTCAATTTCATATTCCACTGGCAAACCATGGCAATCCCACCCGGCAACTCTCGGCACAGAAAATCCTTTCATTGTCCAAAAACGGGCCATCGCATCTTTCAAAGAACCAATCATCATATGGCCATAATGCGGCAACCCATTGGCAAAAGGAGGCCCATCAAAAAACACTACTTTTTTGGCTTTTTCCCTATTCTGCAATGATTTAGCAAAAGTTTTATGCTCACGCCAAAACTTCATTTTTTCCAATTCTATATCTACCAGATTTTGGTTATTTTTAACCGCCTTAAATGCCATTTTTCTTTAGTTAATAATTTATGCTGCCTGTTTTGCAGCCTGCCTCTTCTGAAATTCCGGATCCAGATGAATCCTGCTTTCTTCCACCAGACTTTGATTCTGATACTTGGAAGAATGTTTTCGATAATAAGGTATCTCTGCTACTGAAGTCATTTTTTCAAAAGCAAATTGTCCAATTCTCATCCCTGGATAAAGAGCAACCGGCATACGGTTAATATTGGTAATCTCCAGAGTAATTGTCCCTTCAAATCCCGGATCCACAAAACCAGCAGTAGAATGAATAATAATTCCCAGTCTGCCAATTGAGCTTCTTCCTTCACATCTGGCCACCAGATAATCCGGAACCTTGATTTTTTCCATGGTTACCCCCAGCACAAATTCTCCAGGCTGAACAATAAACGGACTGTCATCTTCAATAGTTATTAATTTGGTGGCATTTTGCAAAGTTTCCGGTCTGCTCGGATCAAGCACAGCATATTTGGCATGATCATAAACTTTGAAATACTTCCCCAGCCTGAAATCCAGAGAGGCACAATGAACATTCTCAGCAGGATCTTTGCCGTCTTCTGATGAAATCAGTATTTCACCCTTCTGAATTAAATCTTTGATATCCTTATCAGATAGAATCATGATTTTTTAAATTATGTTTTATACATTTAATCCGGTCTTTTTGTTCTCCTCAAAGCGCGAGGCATAGCGACGCTTGATCATGACAATAAAATCTTTTTCCTGTGGATCACGTTTCTTATTCTGACATTCAGTGGAACAGGCATTCTCCATTTTGGCTGAACAATTCTGGCAGCAGATAAACATGGCGTTACATTCAGCATTCACACAGTTGATAAACACATCAGAAGGAGTTTCACAATGCAGACATTTGGAAATCACCAGATTTTTGGTTTTATTAATTGGTGCGGCCACACGTCTGTCAAAAACATATAAGCTGCCTTTCCAATGTTTATCAGGAAATTGTTTACCATAAGTCCCAATCCCACCATTCAATTGATAAACATTTTTGAAACCACGTTTCTTCAAATAGGCAGAACCGGTTTCGCAGCGCACTCCATAAGTACAGTAAGTAACAATTTTTTTATTCTTGAGATTTTCGATCTGGTCAACAGCTTTTGGCAAATCTTTGAAACTGGCCATTTCCAAAGGTACAGATTTCT
>JADLFY010000122.1 GCA_020849575.1 Candidatus Peregrinibacteria bacterium | reverse complement strand
TTTGGCATATTCACGTCCCTCTTTGAGCATTCCTTCATAATCTGTAGCAATTACTTCCGCACTGACTGGCCCACTTACTACTGCACAGATTTCCTTAATACGGGCTTCCAACGATACACCTTCCTTGGCTATTAAAGATGGATTTGTAGTCACACCATCGACCATACCCAAAGCAGCAAATCTTTTTATTTCCTCAATATTCGCTGTATCCAAGAAAAATTGCATAGCTGTTTTTGTTAAATATTTGTTAAACCCACTTTAACCAAAAACACTCAAAAAGCCAATTCAGCTCAACAAAAAATTATGTTCTGAAATAAATGGAATTAAACCAGTCAGCTATTGACTTTCTCAGGAAAGTCACTAAAATGTCATACTCTTAATAAGACTACTCGCAAAAAAAATGGCTAATTGTAATCAAGACATACCAGAAACACCAGTAGAAACCACGGAAAACTCAGTTTCAAAAATGAATATCAGCATTAGTGAAGCTGAATTATTGGTGATTGATGACGAAAACTGTATTCTGAATACCTATCAAAGAGTTTTTCGCAGGCTGTTTAATAGAGTGATTGCAACCCAATACACCGATCAAGCCCTGGAAATTATCACCAATGACTTGAAACCACAATCCATCATCCTTTCAGACCATCTTGCCTTTGGCAGTATGACTGGCGCAGAACTTTCTGTTAAATCAAAACCAGTCAGAATTGCCAAACAGATTCCTTTTCTACTAATTACTGGTTCTCACTACCATCGCGATGATGATTTCAACGGTAGAGCTTATCAATTTAAAACTCCTGGAGAATTAATTCAGGCCGGCATGATTGATGGTTTATTTGAAAAACCATTCATTTATACCGAGATGAAACAGACATTCCTCGATTACTACAAATAAACAGCGGCCCTTCATCGCATCATCTATCGGATAGATCAGCTCATATTAATTGCAGTCTAATAGCCTTTATTCTCCCATTTCCAGTGCACTACTTCTGGAAGATCCACTCCATTCTCGATCACATATTTTTTATGTAGATCGAGTTTCTTTTTATAGTTGGAAATAATCTGACGGGCTTTACGAGCATAATTGGGATTTTTCAGACCGGCCTTTTCCAATGCTTCAATGACAATGTGGAAACGTGAAGTACCATTACGATATTGCATATCAAATGGTGTAGTAGTTGAGCCTTCTTCATTATAGCCATGAATACTGAAACGACCTTCATGCGGATGCTGGAATAAAAGCTTTTTCACCGCATTGGCATAACCATGGAAATTGAAAATAATCGGGACATGTGTTCCAAAATATTTTTCAAATTCTTTTACATTTTTGGCATTCAGAGGCTTAGCCGCACTACCAAGTCCCAAAGCAGTAATCTCAGAAACACAGACAAATCTGGTTTTGAATTCAGGAATTTCATTACGCAAAATATCCACAGCTGCCACCATTTCTTCCACCATATAATCACCAGCTGCAGCAAATATCACATCAGGATTTTTACTACCATCCGGATCAATCCAATCCCAGGTCATCACACCGGTTTCCATCTGACGTCTGGCTTCTCTGACACTTAACCATTGAGGCAAATCAGTTTTACCAATTGCCACGACATTTACTTTATTACGTGAATTGAAATTTGCTTCCCAGGTTACCATCAGGGAGTTTCCATCAGGTGGGAAATAACAGGAAACAAATTCGCCGTGTTTTTCCAGCGCATTACTGATAAAGCTCGGATTTTGATGGGAATAACCATTATGTTCCTGGCGCCATTCCACCGAAGTCAGCAAATAATTCAAAGCGGGAATTGGTTTACGCCATTTGATCCGCATGGCCTGTTTCAGGAATTTACAATGCTGATCCACCATACTGACATTCACCATGGAAAAAGCTTCATAAGTAGCAAACATACCGTGGCGCCCGGTCAAAATATAACCAAGCAGATGTCCCAGCATAGTATGCTCAGAAAGCATTTCAATCACTCTGCCAAAAGTTACAATACATTCGTCTTCTGCTTTTACTGGCCAGACATACTCACGTCCGGCGCCATAAAATAATTTACCCATTTTATTTGATTCGGTTTCATCAGGACAGAAATATCTGAGCATTTTATCTTTGCGCTTATCGGCAATAAACACATCATTAAGCCATTCAGTAGCTATACGTGTTGACTGGCCCATTATTTCACCACGTTCACCCTTGAATTCATATTTCTCCGGTTTGGGCATTGGCAAAGCTTTGACGATTTGTCCGCCATAAGCATTTTTACATTTGGCCATGCGCAAATCACCTTTCGGTAAATATTTGGTTATTTTGGGAAGAGGTCTGCCTTTACCATCAACCAATTCATTAATCCGATAAGAACTCAACCAGTCATTAAGTGCCCTGAATTGAACCGGATCTGATTTTGGTTCTTGCAGCGGAATACCATGTGACCGGTAATTATCTTCAATTTTTTTGTCTCCGATTTTTTCAGTACCAGTCCAGCCTTTCATTGAACGGAAAATAATTACTGGCCAGGCAGTTTTGGTCACACAATTTTCTTCACGGGCCTTGCGTTGAATTTCCTGAATTTCCAGATAAGCCATTTCCAGATTTTTGGCCATTGATTCATGAAGCATTTCTTCCTGATCCACGACAAAATATGGCTTATAACCATAACCACGAAAAAGTGAATCCAGTTCGTCATCAGTCATGGTCGAATAAATCGAAGGACCGGAAATCTTATAACCGTTTACATGAATTATCGGCAAAACCGCTCCTGACTCTCGCGGATTTAAAAATTTATTGGAATGCCAGGCAGCAGCCAACGGACCAGATTCAGATTCACCATCACCACAAACACAAACCACCAGTAAATCCGGATTATCCATCGCCGCACCAAAAGCCGTTGCCAAACTATAACCCAATTCCCCGCCTTCCAGAATTGATCCGGGAACATCAGGAGTGACATGGGATGGGAATTTGTAAGGCCAGTAAAATCCTTTGATCAAACTCCCCATACCTTTCTCATCTCTGGTAATTTCTTTATAAAAATCCCCCAAAGATCCATC
>JADLFY010000121.1 GCA_020849575.1 Candidatus Peregrinibacteria bacterium | reverse complement strand
GGAGTCAGTTATTCGGGCGATTAAAGATATTGCCATGGAAAGCTCTAAGAAGGATCATCAAACTGAAAAGAAAGTTGATTATAAAAAGATTCCTAAAAGTGAAATTGGCAGGTTTATTCGTGAAATTGAAGATCAGATGGAATTGGCGGCTGCCAATCTGGAATTTGAAAAAGCGGCTGAATTGCGTGATGAAATTGATGCTATTAAAGAGGAGTTTGGCTTAAAGTAAGGCGAATTTTGACTATTGTATTTATGGCCTTTTTGTGGTGTAATAATGTCTTTTAATAATACTTAAGGTGTCTTTGGAATTAGTACATAATGTGGATAGAGGTGAGCGTATTGCCCAATTAATTGATGGGGAAGAAAGACTGGGTCATGACTGGGCGGAGGTTTTGAAAAAAATCCTGCATATTTTGGAAGTTACAGAGCATTTTGAAAATATTGGTGAAGAAATCAATAATCCTTTTTACATAGTAATTACGCTTATTCATGAGCTCAAACAACAGGAATTGGCTCAGGTTAAAAGCAAACCGCTTGAGGGAGAAGTGGTTTTGGAAAAATTACATGAAGAGGGGAAAAAAGAGTTAAATAAGAGAATACTGCTTGAATGCCAAAAACCTCTGGAACATCTCGATGAAAATGAATTACGTGAAAATGCCCTGTTTATTTTGGATAGGCTGAAAAAATTAATGGAAGCGCTGGACAGGAAATTACTGATTTTGACCTATAATTATGAGGAATATTTGGATAGAGGAAAATTCAAAGGGCCTTATATAATTGAATTAATGCGTCACAGTTATTCCAGGCTGGGAGACTATCTGGCTGTGTTAAAAAAGATTGCTGAACAATTGCAGCAGGTGACCAGACAGCATTTTATGCCGATGCAGATGAATTACAGTATTTTGGAAGAAGCTTTTTCCAATCTTTATCATTGTTTAAATGTTTTGTCCGCGTTGAAAGTGGAATTGAAAACTCCGTCTCAATTGCGGGAACCTGGATTAATTCCCAGAGTGTTGGATCAGGCTCGGGTTATTCCCTATACGGCAGAGCAAATGGCTAAATTATCCGGTGAAAAACTTTTGTCAGTGGAGCAAACCATCAATTTGAGATTCAAATATATCAAAGCCCTGACTGAACGTCGTATAGTGGAAATTATCGAAGGAGCCCAGTTTAAACGGGTTTATCTGATAGATAATACCGGTGAAAGTAAATGTGCCAATCTGGGCGAAGTGTTGGCTGATTTTTCAGCGTCTTTTACCAGTAGTTCACATAATTATGAACTGACTATTTTGAAGGAGATTGAGGCTGCTCTGGAAGATCGTGATTTGGGAGAAGCTGAACAATTGCTTCGAATGTATTTGATTTATACCAATGATTGTTTTGAATTTTCTCAGCCATTACGTGATGAGCAGTTTTTGAAATGGCAAAGATTTGAAAAGAGATATGTCAGCCTGACCAAAGGTAATTTGAGTCTGATTGAAAAGAAACCCTGAGTCTTAGCTGCGATCTGAATTACCAGCTGCTGGATCCGCCACCACCGAAACCGCCACCACTAAAGCCACCACCACTAAAGCCGCTGGATCCACTGGAAGCTGAGCTTCTTGGTGCCGTGGTCATAGACGTGGAAAGAGAATTGTTGAAATTGTTCATGGTATGCAGTAACATGTAGGAGTTGAAATTTGAACGGAAGGACGGATCGGAGCTTTGATACCAGTCGGGTGCACCCTGGCTTAATCCTTCACAGGCTTTAGCCCATTTTTCACCAAGGTTAAAAGCGATGGCATAAGGTAACATTTGCTCAAAAATATTTTCTTTTTCGTAGAATTTCATGCGGTCTCTTTCGGCAGTACGGAGAAATTCTTCCAGTCCCAATATGCGTACTTTGATGTCGACACCTTTTTGGGTTTTCTTGGGCATGATAAAGCCGAAACAGAAAATGATCACTGCGGAAATAAGTAGTCCAGGAACCAATGAGGGCATAAACATAATCACAAATTCCATCATGAAAATAGTGCCGAAGAAAAGACCAGCCGCTAAGCCAAAATAAGTGCCACGTGCTTTATCCGGATCGCTGGCATAATATTTTTGACTAACTAGTCTGGAATAAACAGATTTCTGTATGTCAGGAATAATTTTGTAAAATTTGTATTTAAGCTCATCGAGTTTGACCGTGTCTCCTGAGCTAAACAGTCCGTTGTAGACCTGTTGTTCATAGTCGAGCAAAGTGTCGTTTTTGTCTTTTGGAATGGTTTTTTCCAGGGTGTAAGAAAAGTTTTCACCGAAAAATCCTTTTTCTTTATTTTCGATAATTTTCAGCCAGCCACGAGTGGCCAAATCAATAATGGTACTAGTGATATCGCGGGTATCCAGGTTGTCATCAATTAGAGTTCCCACTTCAGCCGGTCGAAGATTGTCAGGAACTTCATATTCAGCCATAACGGTACTTTTGGTGGGTTCCGGATCACGGCCTTTGACATTCCATTGCCAAAGCATAAAAGCCAAACAGATAATCGGTAAACCAAAGCCCCAATTATCTTCGAGGAACCAGAGGAAAGTTGTCAGAGCGCTGGGGAAGGTCAATAAATCTTTGGGGAAACCAATTACTACGGAGATACCGCCATAAGAGTCCAGGGGATTGTTCAGTGTATATCGGACGGTTTGATCGTCCATAATGTCAATTGTACAATCCTGTTCGGTGCTGCCCTCATAACCAGTAAAACATTTAGTTTTGAGATTTTCTGAAGATACGCCTTTGGGCAGAGTTATAATAGTGGTGGAATTGGCGATAGCAGAATCGTTACCATTACCGGTAGTATTCCAGAAAAGTTCATCATAACTGTCGAAACGATTAATGACACGGCTGACCTGATATTTGATTTTGTAGGTAACTATTTGCCCATCAACATATTGATCGGCTGAGCCCAGTTTGATCATGGCATTAGGATCCTCGAAATTGTATTCATAAGGATAAGGCTGATCGTTGGTATCAGTTACACTCAATAGTTTGAAACGTAGATTGAGATAATTACCGTATTTATCCAGATACTTCATCGGAATGTAACGGATCATGCCATGTCTTGAAGTAGCATTGGTGAAATCAACAGTGAGGACTTCGGTGATAATTACATTGGCGTCGGGTTGAACTTCGATCAGACTGTTAAAGCTGCGATAACCTAGGTCATGAATATTTTCCCGGGAAAACAGCTCGCTATAATCCACACCATTATCAGCAGGGAAGTCGTTAACAGAAACAGCCTCGGTAGTGAGGCTGAAACTTAGCGCGAGAGCTAATGAAAATAAACAACTGGCTAATTGCTTGCTTACTTTATTCATTGAAGGAAACTTTGACATTATTTCGTTCTTCTGCGTTTTCAATTTCGAAGAATTTACGACGGCCGAAGTGAAATATGCCAGCAACGATATTGTTTGGGAAGATTTCCACTTTGGTGTTGAAATCGCGAACAGTAGCATTGTGGTAACGGCGGGAGAGTTGGAGTTTGTCTTCAACTTCTTTGAGAGTTGCCTGTAAATCCATGAAGTTCTGGTTGGCTTTCAAATCAGGATAATTTTCGGCGACAGCAAAGAGTGTTTTGAGGGTGCCGGAGAGAGCATTTTCTGCCTGAATTCTTTCTTCGGGGCTTTTGGCAGCCATGGCCATATTACGAGCCTGAGTAACTGCTTCAAGGGTTTTGCTTTCGTGTTTGGCATAACCTTTAACAATTTCCACCATGTTAGGGATAAGGTCATAACGACGTTTGAGCTGGGTATCAATGTCTGCCCAAGCTTCATCAACTTTATTTTTGAGTTGGATTAAACCGTTGTAAACACCAATGACCGCCATTGCGATAACCGCTACGACTGCTAATACTATAATAAGTTCCATATTTATTTATGAAGGGTACTGCGGGAATTTTAGTAGACTTTCATTTACATTGCAATGGATGTTCTAGGCGGGTTCGACCGGTTCTACAACATCGATTGGAGTTCCAACGGGAACAGTTTTGCTTTTGACACCAGCACTGGGGCTTTCTGTACTGGCGGGTAAAACCAGAATGGCTTCAGGAGAGCGACGGACTTTTTTGTTGATGGTTGATGAGGAGTCGGTCTCGATGGATTTTGCTTTGAGTATACTGTTTTCTGGAGTGGCCAAAGCTTCGGGGGCGGCAGCCTCGCTGGCAGCTGGCAGGGCAGAATTGTTGGCGGTTTCACTGGATGCGTTGGAGACTGAGGAGGTATCGGCGCTGCCGCCAGTAGCAGTGTTACTGGTGCTAGATCCGCCCAGCAGGTCGGTAGTGGTTTCAACTGGGGTCGGTGTGTAATCCGTAACTGTTAGAGTGCCCTGTCCAAGCATGGCAACTTCATTGGAATCCGTACGATCACGTAAAACCAATTTGACCAGGAAAGTAATTGGATAGGTAGTTTCTTCATGTTGAAGGCGGCCGATAT
>JADLFY010000120.1 GCA_020849575.1 Candidatus Peregrinibacteria bacterium | reverse complement strand
GCTCCTCCGCGATCATGTACGGCAACCGTGCCAATACCTGGAATCATCATTTTGGTTCCAAAAGGGATGCTCTTTGGTGCGGCAATCATGCCTGGATAAACTGGTGTACCATCAGCGCCGTTAGTGCCATTACCATTGAGTTTCTTATCAGCTTCGAGAGAACCACGAATATAGCGCTTCGGACCTTCAATTGGAGAATAATAAGCGGTAATGGTAAAAGTCTCTTCGTAAGGGAAAATCTGCACTGTTGGTTCAGCAGTAACCGGATCAGCGCTTTGAGCCATGGTCAGCCCTGGAATAAAGGCCAGAAGGACAAGGGCGGCCTGACTTAACCTAGTTTTGTTGATTTGAGCAAACATTGATAGGATTTATTGATAAATCCTGTAATTATAGCACAAAAATAAGCCTAAACTCTGACAGTAGCCTTGTCAGACTAAGGACTTGTTGTTTAATTTATTGGAGGTAAATTGTCAATTGCCTATTCGACAATACCGATGCGGCGTATGATTTCTTTCTCCACGAATTCGCGGTCACGACCGAATTTGAGACGGGAAAGTTGCTTGATAGCTTCGCCAACTTTTTCATCACCTTTTTCCAACCAGGGCAGAGGCACGGAAATGGAGAATGGTATTGATGGCTGTCCATCGATAGAAAGTTTCATAACGCCTTTGAATTTATCAAGATTAATCAAATCCTGGGCGGAAAAAACCGGAGCCATTTCTTTGGTCATATATTCAGCGTCGGTGGCGCCAATTTTGTAACACATCATAGTTCCGACGTTACCGAAAACAGCGTCTTTGACTTTGGATTTGCCTTCTTCACCTTCCAGCTGGGCAATGTATTGGTGAGCCATGTTCAGGCTAAGACGGTATTTACGAGCTTCGGATAAAATACTTTCGATGGAATCGGTAATATAGTTTTGGAATTCATCAATATACATGAAAAAATCGGCGCGTTCTTTTTCAGAAAAACGCTGACGTCTTAAAGCGGCCATTTGTAATTTGGAAACGATGATAAGACCGAGCAGTTTGGAGTTGATATCCCCAACTTCACCTTTGGAGAGATTCATTAGCAGGATTTTTTTGCTCTGCATCACGTCGATAAAATCAAAGGCCGATCTGGTCTGGCCAATGATATTTCTCATCATGGTATTGGTGATGAATTGGCCAAATTTAGCAGCAAAATAAGGAATGATTTCCTGTTTTTCACGGGCGCCGGTTTTGGCCATCTGATCAAACCAGAATGATTTCACGACGGGATTTCTAACATGGCTGACACGTTCTTTCTGGAAATCATCATCGGTAAATAAACGTACTATATCAACC
Source organism: Candidatus Peregrinibacteria bacterium (assembly GCA_020849575.1). Taxonomy (GTDB): domain Bacteria; phylum Patescibacteriota; class Gracilibacteria; order UBA1369; family UBA1369; genus JADLFY01. Next base: position 3,496 of record JADLFY010000120.1, on the reverse strand, counting down.
ATAGTTCCCCCTTCTGGATGTGACATTAAGGTCAAACAGCCATTACGGAAATAGTCCTGAATACGTGGGCCGAAGATTTCATTGCCAAAAAGTTTGATCATGATATTCATGGCGTCCAAAGCTACCAATTCTTTTTCATCATCGGAGTCTGCCTCGAGCAGATTGAGGCCCATTGGTCTGGCCTGATCAGCAGGATTAAAATAAACTACATCATCAGCTCTTTCCCTGGGAATAAATGGTAAGGTCGAATCAATTAAAGATCCGTGCGGATCAATAATGGCCAGGCCATCATTATTACGCAAATCCTGGCGAATCATGTTTTGGAAAATAGAAGATTTTCCGGTACCAGTTTGCCCAATCACATAAAAATGCCTGAAGCGATCTTCGCGCTTCATGTAGATTGGAGTTGTTGTGCCACGGAAGTGGTTGTGGCCAAGAAGTAAACCTTCTTTAGGAATATTTTTGGGAGATGGAGCAATTTTGAAATTCTGCCAATGAATGCCCGGAGTTTTGTTAAATTTTGAATTGGGCAGATGGAAAATTGAAGCGATTTCTTCGGAAGATAAAATGGCTAATTTCTTTTTGACTCTTTGCTTAAAAGGATAATCAAAACGGCGCAGAATATAATCTTCAATAATTTGTCTTTCTTTGTAGCCCTTTACACCACCCAGGCTATTGGCACTTAAAGAAGCGTATTGAGCAAAAGTACTGACAATATTGGTCAAATTGGATCTGACTTCCCTTTGATGATCTGAGGCGCAAACAATTCTGATAATTGTTTCGTAACCTTTGCTGGTATTTTTTTGTTCCAGATCTTTGACTTCCTCATCAGTCATGGGAGTGGTTCGGGAGGCTGATTCAGGGCCTTTGTCTGATTTTTTACCTCCTCCTGAATCCATCATGAATTCAATTGCTGAAAGTATCCACCTCAACGGATTAAGGCTGATTTTCTTTTTTTTGGGTTTTTGATTGAGTATATTTTTGGCCTCATCACGACCGGCTTTTTGCCAATTATCAGTTGGCTTGATCATAATCTGAATTACTGCACCATCATCGAAATTTAATTTAGAAAGGGCATTGGTCAGATTGTTGATGGGGTCTGAATTTAATCTTTGAAAACTTTTTATGGGGTACATAAAAGGTTTTTTGAGAGTCAAAGCGGTGGCTGCGGTAACACTGTTGGGTTTAAAGATATTGTATTCTTCGGTTTGCTCAACCATAGCATCCGGATAAAACCCGGTGATTTGTTTTTCCACCAGTGAGGCCAGGTCGGCGGGTACTACAAAATAGAAATAGATTTGATCTTCAATAACAACATATTCCAAAGAGATAAAATCTTCGCCAGTGAACTGGTTTTTCCATTTTCCTGAATGAATTGAATGTAAAGAATCAAATAATTGCCCAGCCACGCCAATGGCTTCTTTAAAATCTTTGGCCCCAGAAGTCTGATCGCTTTCACCTTCATCACGTCCTTCTTTTTTGGGTAATTGTACTTTCAAAAAGACCATGTTCAATGATCTTTTCATATTATGATAGCGGAGAATTTGAAGTCTAACGTAAAGAAAAATCAGGTATAAGGCGAGCCCTACACCTGCGTAAATCAACAAGTTGAGTATAATATTTGTTAGCATTAAGCTTTTTCTTGCTTATTTTTGTTTGATTTCCAGACTAAGTTCTTCGATGGTTTCGGTTGGCATGACAGAGGGAGCTCCCAGCATCAGATCTTTGGCTTTTGAATCTTTAGGGAAAGCCATTACTTCACGGATATTCGGTTCGTCCTGATAAATCATGATAAGTCTTTCCAGGCCAAGGGCGATGCCGCCATGTGGTGGGGCGCCGTAAGTGAAGGCTTCGAGCATGTGACCAAATCTTCTTTCAGCATCTTCATCACTAATATTGAGAAGTGAGAAGATTTTTTTCTGTAATTGCTGATCATGAATTCTAATACTGCCTCCACCTATTTCGTATCCATTAAGGACTATATCATAGGCCTTGGCAATTGTCTTCTCAGGAGTGGCAGAATTTAAGATGTCCATCTGATCATCTTTTGGAGAAGTAAAGGGATGATGCGCAGCAGCCAATTGTCCACTAGTCGGATCTTTTTCAAAAAGTGGGAAGTCATAAACCCAGAGATAAGCCAAAGTGTTTTTGTCCCGGAGTTTGAAACGGTCAGCACAAGCAAGTCTCACCTGTCCAAGTGAATTACAGGCGATTTCAAAAGAATCTGCGCCAAAGAATAAAATATCGCCAGTTTTGGCCTTTGATCTTTCAATAAAAGCTTTAATTTCTTCTTCAGAAAAATGTTTAACCAAGGTAGATTTTGGCCCTTCTTCAGCCAATTGAATATAGGCCAAACCTTTTGCTCCATGAATTTTGGCCAATTCGGTCAAATCGTCAATTTCTTTTCTAGTTAACTCCAGTCCACCATCAACTTTAAGACATTTAACCACACCGCCAGATTTGATAGCGTTGGTGAAAACGGAGAAATTACATTTTTCAGCGATGTCAGAAACATCAACTATTTTCATTTCAAAACGGATATCCGGTTTGTCTGAGCCATAAGATTCCATGGCTTCCTGCCAGGTAATTCTGGGAAATGGTGATTGCTGGATTTTTTTCTCAGGAACAAGTTTTTCGCTTAATTTAATCAACATGTCTTCAATAATTCCAGTGATGTCTTCATAGTTAATGAAAGACATTTCCATGTCTAATTGAGTGAATTCAGGCTGTCTGTCTCCACGCAAATCTTCATCACGGAAACAGCGGGCAATTTGGAAATAACGATCAAAACCGGCCACCATCAAAAGTTGTTTGAGTTGTTGAGGAGACTGAGGAAGTACAAAAAATGTTCCTGGATAAAGACGGGACGGAACCAGATATTCACGACTTCCTTCAGGCGTACCTTTAATCAGGATGGGAGTTTCTACTTCAATAAAATTTTGTTCATCCAGAATATCACGCATCATTTTGACCATTTTGTGACGCTGCACGATATTGGTTTTGAGACGGTCTCTGCGCAGGTCGAGGTAGCGGTATTTCAGACGAAGTTCTTCGTTTACATTGAGCTCATGATCAATTTCAAAAGGCGGGGTTTTGGCCCGATTAAGTATTTCGAACTCTTCAATTAAAACTTCTATTTCCCCTGTAGGCATATTGGGGTTGGATTGACCTTCTGGACGAAGTCTGACTGTTCCGGTGATTTTAATTACAAATTCCGGTCTGGCTTCATTGGCATGATTATGAGCTTCCACAAAATTTTGAGGATCAGTAACAATTTGAGTCAGTCCATATCTGTCTCTAATATCAATAAAAATTACGCCACCATGATCTCTTCGACGATGAACCCAGCCACAAAGAGTGACTTTATTTCCTTTATCTGCCTGGGTTAATTGGTTATTGGTATGTGTTCTGAGCATGAATATACTTAGATTAAATGCGTTAAAGCCAGCTAAAATTCAATCAATAGAGCAGATTTTGCAATGCCTTTAGATTTTCT
>JADLFY010000119.1 GCA_020849575.1 Candidatus Peregrinibacteria bacterium | reverse complement strand
TGGCCGCGCCAAAGCCTATGGCTTTACTGGTTTAATTGGTGGTTTCTATTCCAGTACAGTTACCTCCCTCAACCTGGCTAATGCCAGTAAAAGTCATAACGACATCATCTTTCCTTTCGTCGCAGGTATTTTGATGGCTTGTGGTACAAGTTTTTTCAAAACCATTGTGCTGATGAGAACGCTCAATGAAAATTTATTTAACAAAATTCTCCCCAGTCTGCTCCTGATGTCTGCCTACCTTTTGATTAGCGGTTGGATTTGCCATTTACTGGCCCAACGCAAAAGTAAAGATGCCCATCTCAAAACCAAAGGCACCAAAGAAATTGAAAAATTGGAAGTGAAATCCCCTCTCAATTTGACCAGTGCAGTAAAACTCGGTTTATTTGTGGTTTTAACTATGCTTGCCGCCAATCTCATTCTCAAATATGCCAGTCTGAATTTGTATTATATTTTGGCTGCTTTAATGGCTTTCTTTGCTGTTGATGATCCCATTATCATTTCCACAGCCGATATTGCCGGTACAGCCATCAGCTTGGATTTGGCCAAAAACATCATTGTAGGAGTGATATTGATCAACATGATTCAAAAACTGGCCACCGTTTATTTCTTCGGAAATAGAAAATTACTCAAACCTTTGGCATTAGTTTTTGGCGGACTTGTGCTTGTCACTCTCACTTCTTTCCTCTATCTTTAAATAGTAAAATCCTTAAATATTCTGGATGGCTCTGTTCGGGCGAAAAAAGCAAAGAAGTCTTTTTGATTCCCCCAATCGACAACAGGAAATAAAAAAGAAACGCCGGGTTTTTGGACGTGCTGCCATTTCTGAAACCAAAAGTCCCTATACCGCCAAACCTGGTTTTATGAGCAGATTCAGTTTGCGCAGTAAAAAGAAATTCAAAAGAACTTCTCAAAGTTTACTGGCCACCCCACCCACTCGCCTAACCGCCCAAAAACCATCCAAATTCAAAAAAATCCTCGTTTTCCTGCTGATTATTCTCTCTCTGGGAGGCATTTTTTATTTCACTTTCTTTACTGACTATTTCCAAATCGATGAATTCCAGGTTTTTGAAGATGATACTGAAATCACCAATAATCTGACCCTGAACAGACTCATTACTGACGAATTACAGAATAAAAACATCATCACTTACAGTCCTGAACAGTTGATTACCAATATACTTGAACAGAATCCTGAATTTCAGCATGTTGAAGTCAGCAAAAAATACCCCAAAACCATCCAAATCACCCTGGAAAAATATCCCTTGGCTGCCAATATCGTCGCCGTGATCAAAGGAGCAGATGGCTTACGCGTACAGAAAAAATATCTGGTTAATACCAAGGGCATGGTCATTATGGAAAATGAAGAAAACCCTGATTTGCCCTATATCCGCATCGAAACCGACCGGGCCCTCGATCTCAACTCTTTTCCTTTGGATCAGGAAAAACTTGATTATATCATCAAATTAATCAATCTTTTTGAAGAAAAGTTCGGCCTAAAAGTCCTCGAAGCCGAATATCTCAAAAAAGCCCGCGAAGTCCATCTCAAAACCGAAAAGGATTTCAGTGTCTGGTTCGACTTGACCAAGAACATGCTTTCCCAAATTGACAAGCTGAAAAAAGCCCTCCCCAAACTAGATATTTACAAAACTCCCCTGCAATATATAGACTTAAGAATATCAGGTACGAATGCTGAAAAAGTTATCTACAAAACCAAATAACGAAATTACTTAATGACTTGGGCCTTTCTGGGAATTATCATCGGAGCAATTCTGGGACTAAGTCTCAATTTTTCCATACCCATTGAACTGACCAAATACACTGCCGTAATCATTATGGGTATTCTGGACGCCCTTTTTGGGGCAATCCGCGCCGAAGCCACCAATGACCAATTCGACGGCATTATCTTCATTTCCGGCTTACTATTCAACATAATTCTCTCCGTTTTGATCACTATTTTGGGTGATAAACTGGGCCTGGATCTTTATCTGGCGGCGGCCTTCGTTTTCACTTTCCGTATCTTTACCAATGTCGGCGCCACCCGCCGCGACCTTCTGGACCGTTACCTGGCTGGCCGCCGCAAAAGTTAAATTCCTCGCTCAAATTACCCCTTGTCAAAATCCAAACTTTTGGCTTTTCTCATTGTTCAAAGAGCATTTTTTTGCTATAATGAAATGAACAAAATAAAAACTAAAACAACATTATGTCTCAATCGTCCAAAATCGCTTTGATCAGAGAAATTCTGGAAAGCGCTGAAGCTTCAATTAGATCAGCTAAACAAATGCTCAACGAAATAGCCGGCCAAAATGGCACAGCTCAAATGGCTAAAGTAGCTGAAAAAGTTGGCAGTATGAAAGCTGATGGAGGCTCCCACATTATCGAGGGGGCATTCGACGGTCAAAATATGATTGGACCGGATGGACGCGTTTATTCCGTACCTGCCAATTATGCTTCCAAATCCAAACTCGTTCAGGGTGATGTACTCAAACTTACTATCACTGAAGATGGTACCTTCCTTTACAAACAGATTGGTCCAATCGAACGAAAAAAAATCGTTGGTACTTT
>JADLFY010000118.1 GCA_020849575.1 Candidatus Peregrinibacteria bacterium | reverse complement strand
GGATACTGAAAGACTGCCAAATGGATAAGTCTGATGAAAAAACCAAAACTGAATTAAAAGATCAAATCACTCAAACTTTATATGATCGAATAAATGCCGTGGTGGTTAGCGCTCTGGGCGAAAAGGAGCTTTTTCTTTTGCAAAAAAGTATGGAAGACCATCCTGAGCTTGACGAAATCGACGTTTTAAGTATAATAACATCTTATGTGCCTGGTTTAGAAGAAAAAATTGTACAAGCAGTCGATCAGTTGTATAGTGAAATCGTGGCTAATGTAAAACAAATTGATAAAAATCTAGGTAATTAAGCAAATTAATCTTTTTGTTCAATCAAATGACACCCAATCCACAACCTTCAAATGGTTCAAAATTAAATGGCTCCAATGGAGCACATCTTAATGGTAGCAATGGCTTAAACGGTACTAATGGTCAGGTTTTTGCAAACACAAAACAGGCCAATCCAGACTATCAGAATTTTGAGGATGCTTTTGTAAATGATACAGCAGTGGATATTGTGGAAAGAGGTCGTTTCCAAATTCATGGGGAGACTCAGGAAAAAATACGCAGGGAATTAGATGTAATTCGTGGAGAAGTTAAATCAAAGGTTTCTGATCAATTTTTGGAATTTAAGTCCAATACGAGCTATGCTGATATATTTGATAATGTAAGCATTAATTCTAAAAAACTCGATCAAATCACAGATAAAATTCTGGATGAAGTTGCTAAGCTTGAAGCCGTCAAATCAACTCAAATAAAATTCCAGGTAGAAGCTGATGCCTATGCCAGTGGCCCCAAGGACAAAGAAGACTTTGTGAAAAATATCAGACCTGGTCGTCAAAATGAACGCAGAAAGTCTCCAGGTAAAATAATGAGATTTCTCACAGGTGTTAAGAATAAAATTGTCAAACCGGACAGCAGTACTCCTATTGAGAAAGCAAACAATCTTTCACGTAAAGATGAAGAAGCTGGTTTGATATATGGTTCAAGAATTGAAGCTGCGGAAAAAATTGCTCAATTAAGCAATGAGATTGCCCAAACCAAAGCAAAGTTGGCTGCTTCCAAAATAGACCGCAAAGAAAGATTGGCTGCTCTAAAAGAAATCGAGGGCTATGTTAGAAAAACTGCAGATGTACTTGGAGAATTCAGAAAAATGATACGTATTCAACAGGCCGATGCATCTCTTGGAAACAGTACTAAAAAACTGTTTTGGAAAGATCAGGATTATTCCTATTATAAAAAGGGCTTTGGTCTTCAGGCTAATGTCGAAGAAATGATGATTGATCTGGCCAAGCAGGCACAAGAAACTCAGGCTGCTCATGGCGTAAATATACAGCCAATAAATGATGCTGTTACCATCGACCCAGATGTGGAAGACGTTTCTCTGCAAGCATTTACAATTAGACAACAACAATTAGAAATCAGATTGGCGGGCTTGAAGGAGCAAATTGACCAAACCAATGAAGAAGTAGCCAAAACTAATTCGGTTCTCGAAAAGGATTTAAAGGCTAAGGCAGAATCCAAAAATTGGATAGCTAAAAGTGTTAAAGAAAGAAGCGAAGTTTTTTGGGCACGGTTTGGAGACGACATTACCCTCATCAGAGAATGGCAGGCTATGCTCCCAACAGTTGCCAGAGGTGGCAATGTTAATAGACTGGTACATATCACAGCTATTGATAATAAGTATAGAAATTTGCGTGGAAGAGTAATGAAATTCCAGGATGAATTCAAAGTTTCTGGAATGATTGTAATGTTGGATAGAGAATTAGGTACGTATAAAATTAATAAATTCGTAAATAACCCACGTAGACAAGAGGTTATGGAAGAGCTTGATAAAGTACAAAGAGCTCTGAGAATTGCCACACGACCTGTGCTGGAAAAACAATTGGAAAGATTTGTTTATCATGGAATGACCACACCAGTTGTAAGTAATATAGATAATGCTTTGAGAGTCGCCCATAACGCAAACAACGCAGTTAATCAGGTTATCTCCCAAGGTACCCAAAATCTGGCAGACATTCAGAGAGATCTTGCCAGCCAGCCGGCCCCATTGGCGCCTGCTCCAAATGCCCCGACACAGCCTACACTTAATTTAAATCCTGATCCAAATCAGCCCAGCGTAACAGCCGCAGTAAGTGGCGCTTCGATTCCGGCAGCACCTGCCACTATAGATACTACGCCAGCTAATGTTCAACCAAGTGTTGTTGCCAGCACAGCTCTGAACATTGATTATGATCCTGATCAATTTATTGGATTTGATTTTGGAAATAAATTTGACCAGGGATTTGTTTATAATCCTAACTTGGCAAAGAGCAATATTATTGATCAGACTACTGGTTTAATAAAGGTTGTTCTGAAAAACGATGCTTTAGGTAATGTCTCACAGACAAAGATTGATACCACTCCCGCTGCGGTTCAGCCAAGTGTGATCGTCAAGCCTGCAAAGGAAGCAAAGGAAGATGCTGAAAAATTACGTCAGACTGAATCATTATATATTGGTGATTTGAATGGCAATATGGAAATGTTTGCCAAATCATTGGTATCCCTCAAATTATCCAAAAACCCAGCCAAACCTGATTTTAGTGATTTAAATTGGATTGGTGGTAACAGAAAGTTGATTTTGATTGGTGATATATTGGCTGATCGTGTGCCAGAAGGTTTATCTATATTGTCAGCCGTGGACAGATTGAATAAAGAAGCTGCTGAAGAAGGCGGTAGAATTGTCACCATGTATGGTAATCATGAAGATTTTGCGGTCAGCTTCCTGCTTGGTAAAAATAATGCCGGTAATAAGAGTCCAATTTCTGATTTGTCACGCTTTGGCACCCTTATCAATTCCTTACAGAACGATTTCCAGGGACTGGGTATTGTTGAGTTTATAAAAAGATTTTCAGCAAAAGGAAAGGAAATTAAAGGTACATTAGAAGAGTTTGCCAAATCCCTTCGCGCTCCTTCTGTTGATGCCTTTACTTTAGCGAATGATCTGGGTGTGGAAATACTGGAAAACATGCGTAAAGATGAAGAAGGTAAAAAAATATTGAATGGTATTGCTCAAATGAAATTAGTTCATTTGGATGGTGATACCTTGGTTTTACATACAGAGCCAACTCTGGCAATACTTACGGAAATTCTGGATGGTGTTAAGAATAAAAAAGAATTCCAAAAAGCATTAGCAGGAATCAATAAAGAATTTAAAGATTTAACTACTAAATTATTTGCTGGTGTAGCAGACGCTGGAGAACATTCGCTGGCTTTGGAAAAAT
>JADLFY010000117.1 GCA_020849575.1 Candidatus Peregrinibacteria bacterium | reverse complement strand
GGTTTGATTTTTCTCGGTTTCAAAAGAAAAGTTAAAGGAAAAAGAATCACTCTTTTCAGTCTTGAACTCTTTAACCAGTATTTAAAATAATATTTTTTGGAAAACTTACCTTTGATATTGGCAAAAGATTCATAGACTTTTTGCAAAAATTCGCCACGTTTCTCACTGATTGGATTTAGAACATATTGTATACAGGCTTGTTCTTCGGGATCAGAAAATTTCGCCAAAGTAGCAGTAATACCAGACAATGGATCTACATTCATCTGGGTAGATTTGTCCTCAAATTGACTATAGGTCTTAATCGGGAAAAAATCCGGAGCAGTAAAACTGAGTTCTGCCCCAACCGCATTGGCAAAACCATGAACTTCTTTAAAATTCAATTCAGTTGATCCTGTATGAACAACCATAGCCTTCTCACGTCCTTCTGATTGTCCCAAACCAACCTTGCTGGCCACCTCTACATTTTGTGGCAAGGCATAATCTGTCACCTCATCTATCTCCACATTAGGGTATTGGGCATAAATCTGTCCTTCCACCAGATTTCTCAAACTGGCCGGTATATGTACATAAAATCTGATACTTCGACCAATATTGGCTATTTCAAAAGAAACCTTTTCAAAATTACGTCCGGCCAACCTCTCCCAAAAGGATAATTCAGCGACAATACTGTGAATTGTCGAAAAAACCTGTTCTGCCACCAATGGACCAGATTCATTATCTTTGGAAACTCTAATCATCAAAACCAACTGTTTTTCGCTGTTTACCGTTTCTTTTTGTTTACGATCAGCCAACCATTCCAAAAAAATCGCTACAGCATACACAAAAATCACCAACCCTATCACCAAATTTAACAGCAGAACCACAGTCATTAGATTTTTATATTTATCTTTTAAATTTTACCTTATTTAAGGCCTAAAGTCTATATATCTATGTATCAAAACCACAGCTGCCAGCTCATCTTCGGTGTTTTTACGCTCATTTGGCTTAACACCAAGCTCTTTAAGCATTTTATTGGCCTCAAAAGTGCTAAAAGATTCATCCACATATTCCAGTACCACTCCTCTACTCTCCAAATCATCTCTTAAATCCTCTCCAAAAAGCCTTATTTTAGCAGTTTGAGCAGTTTCTTGTCCATCTGCAGCCAAGGGAATACCCAAAATCACCAATTTTACCTGTTCAGAATCTATTAAATTCAAAATCAACTCCTTGGCCTGCCCCCTCTGTTTATCCTTCAAAACACCTCTACTAAAAGCCATTAACCTTCCGACATCCGAAACCGCCAAACCAATGGCAGCCATTCCATAGTCTATTGCCAGAATTTTGCCCTGGTTTTGAGTCATTTAAACAGGTGAAGCAATAATCTTCACTTTAAGAGAAGCCTTAAGCCCCTCGGCCAATTTCACTTCAACTGTATGAGATCCAACATCCTTCAAATGTAAACCTCCGGGGAAATTGGATTTTTCCAAGCGTATTTTAGCTTTATCCACGATATTTTTAATCAATTCATCAGCAGTAATTGATGCATAGAGCTTGGTTCCCTGAGCCTTACCTTTGATTTCCAAATCCAATGCTTCCAGCCTGTCTTTAACTGCAGACGCTTCATCCTTTAATCGTTCTTTTTCAATAACTTCTTTTTGTTTTTTAACTTCGGCCTGTTTTACATCTTCATTGGTATCAATTTTTGACAATTTTTTGGGTAAAAGATAATTCTGATAATAACCATCAGCAACATTCTTTACTTCACCTCTTCTACCTACACCTTTCACATTTTCCAAAAAAATAACTTTCATAGTTAAAATTCATTTAGTTATTACACTCTTTACCTATACACCAATCAGCAATATGTATGAAGCGATCACTTTCAAAAGATAAATTGTCCAGAGTAATATTCTGTACTTTACCATCGGTTAAGAACAAATAATTAGGTCTATAAAGGAATAATGCCGGCACATCAGCCGAAAGAATTTCCGCCAATTTTTTCTGTCTTTCTTCTTTTTCATCCTTATCAAAAGTAGATCTGATTTTTTCAATCTGGGAATCAGCAGCGAAACTCCTATAATTGGAAAGATTTATTCCATCGGCCTTGGCCTGACTGGAATGCCAGAATGGATAAGTATCCAGGTTATAACCCATACTCTGACCAGCCAACAACATATCATATTGTTTATTTCGAATAGCTTCAGTAAAAGCAGCTTCATCAAGCCAATTAGGAACAACTTTTACGCCACCTTTCTTCCATGATTCAACCAGAAAAGCCACTGTTTTCTGCGCTTCCTGATCCTGCGCACTGCCAGGTTCAAATTGTCTGATAACCAGATTTAGTTCAAATTCCTGATCATCTTTATCACGACGATAAGTTTCTCCTTCCAAAATATTGCCTTTATCATCTTTCTTAAATTTATACCCAGCATCAAACAAAGCACCATTCGCTTCATTTTCATCAGGCTTATAAAGCCATTCCTGCTGATTCAATTCCATCAATGGCGTATCAACTCTGATACGATCTTCCAGCTGGCTAATCAGAGCATCTTTATCAACCAGTTTGACCAGTGCCACCCTGACCTTTTGATTTTTTAATTTAACCGCATCAGTATTAAAGAAAACCGCAGTATACTGAGGAAGAGAATAACTTAAAGTCTGGAAACGACTATCTGTAGCCAGAGATTTCAAACCAGCTGCCAACTTG
>JADLFY010000116.1 GCA_020849575.1 Candidatus Peregrinibacteria bacterium | reverse complement strand
TTCTGCTTCATCGGGATGAGTGGGAGTGCCGTCGCCAGGGAGACTGTCAGTAGAAGTGGTAGCGGTGGAAGGAGTATTGGAGTCGGTTGAAGAGTCGGGGGAGGCAGGGTTATTGAGATCGGTGGGAAGGTTGTCGGCGGATGGGGCGGGGTGGGATGATAGGGGTGACTCAGCTGGTGTGGGCGGGGTGGCCGGTGAGGGAGTGGGATGATTGGCTTGGTAAATTAATTCTTTTTCTGAGGTGTAGCCAAGGTCTACTTCCAGATGCTCGGCACCTAAATGATAGACTTCGGAAATCTGGGTTTGGAGATATTTGCTGACTAATACATTAATTTCGGAGATTAACTGGTCGATGGCTTCGTCCTGAAGACCAGCTAAATTGGGGAACCAGATAACGATATGTTTAGTTTGGGCAGAGAAATCCAATTCAGGAGTTTTTTTGCCTTTTTTAGGCTGGTAAAGATCCAGAATCAGGTCTTTTTCCGTCTGATCAAGATCGGCGCCATGAATAGGTAAAAAATATTTTAAGGAAAGCAGATTAACCAGATTGGTCAGATTGTCTGCTCCTTCAATATCTTTGCCGTTTTGAATTTTTTTGATTTTGGCACCCAGAATGTAACTTTCAGTCAGCAAAGAACCATCTTCCAAGGTCAGCTCGCTGACACGATTTAATAAATCTCTTTTTTCGGCTTTTTTTAATTCATTTTTGGCAACGACAGCCGCTCCCCTGACTAATTGGCCTAAATTGGAGATTTTGCGGAGATTATTGGCGTTTTTGATCAGAATTACGGTGTAATTTATACCCGGGATATGGCTTAGAACACTTTGATTTAAGCGAATTTTCATAATTTTTCTATAACAACTCTATTATGGGGATTATAAAGGTTTTGAAGTATTTTTAAAGGCTTATTGATGCCAAAAAGCACTTACTTCGCAATTTTGAGGATGATTTGTCAATATTTTATATAGTGAATATTTGGGCTGGAGTCTTCATTTTTGGGCTGTTTTGTGATACAATGACTAGATTTCAATCAAAAAAAATTAATGAAAATAAATATGAAAAAGCATTTATCAATTTTGAGCCTGCTAGCCATGTCTGCCCTGGTTGTTAATACAGGAGTAGCTTTGGCACAAGGTGAAGAAACTCCAATTCCAGAAACCAAGACAGTAGCAGAAGCAGATGCAACTTATCCTGCTGATGTGGAAAATGTAAAAGCTGTGGCTGGTGATGGAATGGTGACTTTGAGCTGGGATGCTGGCACTGATAATGTCGGTGTAAAAGGTTATAAATTATTTTATGGTCCAAATTCAGTAAGTACGGATGGAGCCAGCTATACTATGGGTCCAGTTGATGTACAGAATGTTTTGACTTATCAGGTGAAGAATCTGGAAAATGGTAAAGCTTATTACTTTGCAGTAACTGCCTATGATGCTGCTGGTAATGAAAGCGAATTCTACAGTACAGAAGTATCTGCCACGCCAACGGCTGGTGGTAGCCCTGTAATCCCTTCTGATGATGCGGTTGCTCCAAAAGTAGTGAGTGCAGCTGCTCAATTCAAGAATTTAGTAAAAGTAACTTTTTCTGAAGCAGTTAAACTTCCTGCCACTACGCCAGAAGCTGCCTTCTCAGTAAAAGAAGATTTCCTTAATACAGTCTTGGCTGTAAGCAAAGTTGAAATTGATGCCACTGACAAAAGCGGAAAAACAGTACTTTTGAGTACTGCTGATCAAAAGAAAAATGCCAAATATGTGTTAACAGTTGGAATTCAGGTTCAAGATTTGGCTGGTAATCCGATGGTAAGCGGAACAAGCGATACAGCGATTTTCAGCGGTACTGATGCTGCACAAGAAGCAGTCAAACCTGCTGCTGAAGAAAAGCCGGCTGATACAACTGCACCAGCATTTGTAGCGGTGAAATCTCTGGATAGCAGCAATGTGGAAGTAACTTTCTCTGAACCAATTGTTCTGTTGGCTGATGCAGTTCAGAACTTCATCATTACTGATGCTGCTGACAATACAAAAATTATTACCGTGAAAAAAGTTTCTGTAGCTGCCAATGGGACTAAAGTAACTTTGCTTACTGATCCTATGGAAGCCAAAAAATATAATTTGATTGCCGTTAAAATCAAAGACGCCGCAGGCAATACTATGCCTACTGAATCCAGCGCAACAAGTTTTGATGGTATGGCCCCAGCTGTTGTAGAAACTCCTACTACTGGTGGTAAGGTTGAAGAAGCTGCATCTGACCTGGTAGCAAAAGCAATGGCTCAGATGATGGTTAATCTTTCCTGGAAGCCAAATGCTGATAAACTCGCCGGTATGGCCAACTTTGTAGTCTATATGTCAGCCGATAAGGGTGTGACTTATGGACCAGGGGTGGTACTTGGTAAAGATGCCAAGAGCTATGATTTCAGCAATTTGAAGGAAGATATGGTTTATTATTTCAAACTCACTACACGTGATGCTGCTGGTAATGAAAGTGCCGGTTTGATTACTTCATTGATTCTTCCTAAAACAGGTCCTGAACTGGCTTTCCTCTTTATGGGGTCAGCTGGACTTGGTGCCTGGTTTACCAAGAAAAAGAAAAAATAATTGGGCCAAGTGCAGTGATGCACTGAAGGCATGTTGAGACATTAGAAAAAGTGTCCACAATTGTGTACACTTTTTTCATAGTGTGATTGGGGAATGTCAGTGAGTGGATGATTTAAGGAAAATTTCAGCTGCTTTTTAAGTCGATGGGCTAAGCTGGCTGCATGAGAAAATGGGTATTAATTATTGGCATAGCGTTGAGCTGGTTTTTGGCTTGGGCAATTGCAGGATTGCCTGATGGGCATTTGCGAGTGTGGTTTTTGGACGTGGGACAGGGAGATGCCATTTTGATGCGGTTGCCAGCCGGGGAATGGGTAATGGTGGATGGAGGGCCGGATGCCAAAGTACTGGATTGGATGGGGAGGATTATGCCATTTTATGAACGGCAAATTGAATTGGTGGTGATGAGTCATCCTCATGCGGATCACATCAATGGATTGGTGGAAGTGATGCAGAGATTTGAGGTGAAAAATATGCTACTCAGCGGTGTTAAATATAATTATGCCGGTTATCAGAAAATTCTGGAGGATGCGGCCAGCCAGAAAACCAGGCTTTGGTATGGGCAAAAAGAGGATTGGCGTATAGGCAAAGTGGGCTTTGATCTGCTTTATCCGCAGCGCAGTTTGCAGGGAGAGGAAATGGAAAATGTGAATAATAGTTCAATTGTTTTCAGACTGATTTATGCTGGTAAGCGGATTTTCTTCAGTGGCGATTTGGAGGAAAAAAAGGAAAGAGATCTGACGCAGAGCGGACAACGATTAAAGTCCGAAATTTTAAAAGCAGGACATCATGGATCCAAAACCAGTAGCACTGAAGAATTGCTGGAGGCGGTTAAACCCTATTATGCGGTGATATCCTGTGGTGTGGACAATAAATTCAAGCATCCATTTCCTGGTACACTGGAGCGGCTAAATGATCATGGAGTGACTGTATTTCGAACAGATATTGATGGAACCGTGGAAGTGGAAATAGACGGGGAGGACGTTTTGATGAAAAGTTTTATTTGAGATTGAAGGGATTTTGATTAGGCTCACAACCGATTTTCTTGATAACTTGAGGATTATTCAGGTATCCCAGCGTAAGCAAAAAACGTAAGGACTGAAGTGCAACACGATGGATATAAAGCGATTTATCAGCAAAATTCATGGCCTGGGCACGTTCAGTTGCATTCAGAGAAGTAAAAAGTGTATGTCGTGGGCCAAAAATTATTGGACTGCATTCCAGAAAATGAAACATAATATGCAACAGTCGTCTTTTATCCGGAGTAAGATTCTGAAAATATCTTTCCAAATAAAGATGGCTACCAGCCTCAGTTCCTGAGAGTTCAAAGGCTCCATCAGGAGACAATAAAGTGTCGGCGGCTTTGGCAATAAATTCTTTTTCCTGAGCCGTGAGCTCTGCACTTTCACCTTTTTCTCTGCTTAAAGCGATGAGCAGAAAATTTTTGATGGTAGTTGAGATTTTCGCTATGGTCTGAAGAGTACTCAGTGTTTCAGGATGATCGGGAGTGGTTTCTGTGTGGTTTTTCTGAGGGAGATCTTCCTTGCTACTACGAGTAGAAATGGCTGGAGGTGGATATGAAGAAATGCTCATAAAAATAAAAAAGAAGATCTAATTATGTCAAAGATATGGTCTTTGTCAAAGTAGACTAAGCTTTTTTAAGTTTCAGAGCTATGCCGATTCTCCAGGTGCCTTTTTCCCGGAAGGCGGGAATAGTTTGGCGTTTGGCAGCATTGAGCAGGGTTTGAGTGCTTTTGCCAGTGGTTTCGGCCAGTTTGGTCAGAGGAATGATATTGTAGCCTTTCAGATAAGCGAGGCGTTTGTGCAGGGATTCCATCAGAGCCACCCATAAGTTTTCTTCCAGTCGCTTGGTTTTGCGGCTTTGATCGTATTCTTTGAGGGCCTGGTAATAAAGTTTTTTTTCTTTGTCACGGAAAATAACTGGTGGCAAACCTAATTCCATTAATTGGAGATTGGTGAGCAGGCGGCCGATGCGGCCATTACCGTCATTGAAAGGATGAATATGTTCAAATTGCAGATGGAAACGGGCGATTTTTTCTAAAAAATAACCGCTCAGATCATTCTGATAATCGCCGATGTTTTGTTCCAAAAGCTGATCCACATGTTCAGGTGGAGGGGCAATATGCGAACCGACTTTGACGTATTCGTTTTCCTGACGAAATCGACCGGCAATTTCATCACTGATTCCGGAAATCAGCATGTGATGCAGGAAAAGTATAAAATCCAGAGAAAGATGAACCTGGGCTTTTTTCTCACGCAAATAATCCATTACGCGAGCCAGATTTTTGGCTTCAAAAACTTCGCGTAAACTGACTTTACGGGAAACTTCCATTTCCAGGAGAATTTTTTCGGTTTCCTGAAGAGAAAGGGTGGAGTTTTCAATGGCATTAGAATTGTAGACACTTTCAGGGATTTCTGATTCGTCAATCAGTTTGAGCAGATTGTCTTTACCATGCTTAAGCTGGTCAAATTCGGCTTTGAGCTCAGCTATCTGCTTTTTGGCGGCAAGAGAGATCATGTTTTTTCGTTAATTTATGTCTCTATTTTAGAGGATTCACGATTTTTTGTCAAGATTTCGTGAATTTGTGGCGTAAGTGGAGTTGATTCACGTATTTTACATGTCCACACGACGGATTTTGGCGCCAAGGGCCGTAAGTTTGCCTTCGAGATTCTCATAACCACGATCACTGTATTTGATATTGGAGATTTCAGTAGTTCCTTCGGCCACTAAACCGGCTAAAACCATGGCTGCACCAGCACGAATATCAATGGATGCGATCGGCACGCCCCGCAGTCTGGCTTTGCCTTTGATAAGAGCCTGATGAGGATTGAGAATTTGGATTTTGGTACCCATTTTTTCTAATTCAGTCAGATAATTGAGACGACCTTCAAAAAGGGTTTCAAAAATTTGGGTTTCACCTTCAGCCTGAGTAAGCAGTACGGAAAAAGGTGCCTGGAGATCTGTGGCAAAGGATGGATAAACCGCTGTACGAACGGGTGTTGGAGCTTCAAGCTTTTCGGTTGGGTGCAGAGTAACAGCATTTTCTTCAAGGGTGAATTTTGCTCCC
>JADLFY010000115.1 GCA_020849575.1 Candidatus Peregrinibacteria bacterium | reverse complement strand
GTGATTTGATTAATGATCCCAGTGAAGCTGAACTGAAAGAAATTTTTAAGCCACTGGCTCATTTGGGTGCGCCGGTTTATGCCGTGACTGGAAATCATGATGCGCAGAAGCCCGGTTATTATGTCAGTGAACGGGTGAGGGAGGAGTTGCAGGCTGTGGGAGTGAAGGCAATGGACAATTTGCATGAAGAAGTTGAGGTGCAGGGAGTGAAAATCAATTTGCTGGGTATGAGTGACTTGATTGAAGGCGAACATGACTGGAGTGTTTTGTGGCAGAAACGTGATAGAAAACATTTTAATCTGCTTTTGGCGCATAACCCAGATGCGACAGTAGATATAGTTCCTGGAACGCCGGTGGATTTGGTGTTGAGTGGACATACACATGCTGGACAAATAAAATTGCCGCCAATTTCCAATTGGCTGATTCCCACTAAACATAAATTTGTGCGTGGCTGGTATCAGGTGAATGGACGACCAGTCTATGTTAGTTCCGGTCTGGGTGAGGTGATACTGCCAATGCGTTTTTTGATACCGCCGGAAATTGTGGTGATGGATATTTTGATCTGATTTTGAAATCCCAGTTTTAATGCGGCTTTTTTTGACCTAAAAGGTGGTTATAATAATTGTTTGATTTTTTGTCACTGGCTCTTCCGATTTTTTGTTTGCAAAGAATTTCCGGAAAGATTATTTTGTGTTTGCTTTTAAAAATTCCACCGTATATAGTATATGTTAGATTGAAAGACATACTAAATATGGGTGGTAGGGGTCAACTCACTATTTATATGAATGCCTGCCTGGCTTGCCCGGCAATAGTTCGTTGGTTGACGGCTTCGGAGCCCTTAATTTCCGAAGCAGATAAAGAGTTTTTAGTTCCGAAAATCCATCTTAACTGGCACGGGATTTTATTTCCTGAACCGGCCTCTTTTTGGCCATATCTGTCTTTTAAGGGAGAAGTGGGAGATTAGTTTCTCTCCGTAGTGACTAAAAACAAAAAACACAATTAGGATTTTAACAAAGCAATACTATGTCAAACACAAAACATGATCGCAGCCATCAAAATCTGAGTAATTCTATTAATCCTGCGACGGAACAATTGTTGGCGGAGAATCGCGATCGTTTTGTGATTTTGCCGATTCGCCATGATGATGTCTGGCAAATGTATAAAAAAGCTGAAGCCAGTTTCTGGACTGCTGAAGAAGTAGATCTTTCTGAAGACCATGCTGACTGGAGCAAAATGAATGATAATGAACGTCATTTCGTTTCTACTGTATTGGCGTTTTTTGCTGCTTCTGATGGAATTGTTAATGAAAATCTGGCTATTAATTTTATGAGAGAAGTGCAGATTCCTGAGGCTAGATGTTTTTATGGTTTTCAAATTGCTATCGAAAATATTCATTCAGAAATGTATTCTTTGCTCATTGATACATATGTTAAGGATCCGGTTAAAAAGAATTATTTATTCAAGGCGATCGATACTATCCCTGCTGTAACCAGAAAGGCTGAATGGGCTTTGCGTTGGATTCAGAGTTTGAATTTCGCTGAAAGACTGGTGGCTTTTGCGGCAGTGGAAGGTATTTTCTTTTCTGGTAGTTTCTGTTCAATTTTCTGGTTGAAAAAGAGGGGATTGATGCCAGGACTGACTTTTTCCAATGAATTGATTTCCCGTGATGAGGCTTTGCATTGTGAATTTGCTACGCTGATGTATTCAATGCTTTCCAATAAGCTTTCTGAAGCCCGTGTTCACCAGATTATTCGTGAAGCAGTGGAAATTGAAAAGGAATTTGTTTCTGATGCTTTACCGGTTTCTTTGATTGGAATGAATGCTGTTTTGATGAAACAGTATATTGAATACGTAGCTGATTATTTGTTGGTTCGTCTGGGTGTCAGCAAGCTTTATAACTCAACCAATCCGTTTGATTTTATGGAATTGATTTCTTTGAGTGGTAAAACCAATTTCTTTGAAAAGAGAGTGGGTGATTATCAGAAGGCTGGTGTAATGTCCGGGACTGGAGCTGATGCTAATGCGGCCAAACAGTTTGCCCTGAACGCCGACTTCTAAAAATTCTTTAAAACTTATTTTACTATGTCATCTACTAAAAGCTAAAATTAATAATTAGTAAAAAAATTATCAATCTAACCCCTAACCCTGTATGCAAGTTAAAAAGACGGATGGAACCATAGAAACGGCCAAGTTTGACCGTATTACCGAGAGAATCACAGAATTATGTGAAGGGTTAGATAAACGTTATGTAGACCCTACTATTGTCACCAAAAAGACTATTGAAGGTTTCTACGACGGTATTTCTACCAAGGAACTGGATGAGCTATCAGCTGAAATTGCTGCCAGCATGACTACCATTCATCCGGATTATGCTGTATTGGCTGGTCGGATTTTGGTGGCTCGTCTGCATGAGGAAACTGTACCGACTTTCTCTGAATGTATTGAAGAGCTTTATCATTATACTGACCCGAAAACCGGTTTGAATGCCAGTATGATTGCTGAAGATGTTTATGAAGTGGTGAAGGCACATGCTTTTACTCTCGATAATGCCATTAATGATCGGGCGGACTATGGCTATGATTATTTTGGTTTCAAGACTTTGGAAAAGAGTTATCTTTTGCGTAAGAATGGTAAAATTGTAGAAAGACCACAGTATCTGTTGATGCGTGTGGCTGTTGGTATTCACAAAAAGAATATTGATAAGGTTTTGGAAACTTACAATCTGCTTTCAGAAAAATATTATACTCATGCTTCACCAACCCTGTTTAATGCTGGTACGCGTAAAGCCCAGATGTCCAGCTGTTTCCTGGTGGCCATGAAAGACGATAGCCTGGATGCCATTTATGAGACACTCAAGGAATGTGCTTTGATTTCCAAATCGGGTGCTGGTCTGGGGCTGCATATTCATAATATTCGTGCTAAGGGGGCGTATATCAAAGGTACCAATGGTCGTAGTAACGGTATTATTCCGATGCTGCGTGTTTACAATGAAACTGCCCGTTATGTAGATCAGGGTGGTGGGAAGAGAAAAGGAGCTTTTGCAGTTTATCTGGAGCCATGGCATGCGGAAGTTTTTGATTTCTTAAATCTGCGTAAAAATCATGGTAAAGAAGAAATGCGCTGCAGAGATTTGTTTACCGCGCTCTGGATTTCCGATCTGTTTATGAAGAGAGTAAAGGAAAATGGTCAATGGTCACTTTTTTCTCCAAATGAAGTACCAGGTTTGGTAGATGCCCATTCAGAAAAATTTGAGGAACTTTATCTTAAATATGAAGCTGAAGGTAAGGCTATGCGTACGTTACCAGCGCAAGAGTTGTGGTTTGCCATTCTGGAGTCTCAAATTGAAACTGGGACCCCTTATATGCTCTATAAAGACCATGCTAATTCCAAGAGCAATCAGAAAAATCTTGGTACAATCAAGTCTTCCAATCTCTGTACTGAAATTATTGAATATAGTTCTCCAGATGAAACAGCAGTTTGTAATCTCGCTTCAATTGCTTTGCCGAGATTTCTCAAGGATGGTCAGTTTGATCATCAGTTGCTCTATGATGTGACTTACAAAATCGTTGAATCTATGAACAGGGTAATTGATGAAAATTATTATCCAACTGAGCCAACACGTCGTTCCAATATGCGTCATCGTCCAATTGGACTTGGTATTCAGGGCCTGGCTGATCTGTTTATTTTGATGCGTTATCCGTTTGAATCAGCTGCTGCCAAGAAACTTAATATCGAAATTTTTGAAACGATTTATTATGCAGCGATGAAGTCTTCTGTGGATATTGCCAAAGTAGAGGGCCACTATGAATCTTTCCCTGGTTCTCCGCTTTCTGAAGGTGTTTTTCAGTTTGATATGTGGAAGGAAACGCCATCTGGTCGTTGGGATTTTGAAGCACTGCGTCGTGAAGTGATTAAATATGGTGCCAGAAACTCTTTATTGATGGCTCCGATGCCAACTGCTTCTACTTCACAGATTCTTGGTAATAATGAGTGTTTTGAACCATATACATCCAATATTTACAGTCGTCGTACGCTTTCTGGTGAATTCATTGTTGTAAATAAACATTTGATTAAAGATTTGATTGAACTTGGTTTGTGGAATGAGGAAATGAAACAGCATATTATTCTGGAAGATGGTTCAATTCAAAATATTGAAGAAATCCCTGCTGAATTACGCGAAATCTATAAGACTGCCTGGGAAATCAAAATGAAGAATTTGATCGATATGGCTGCTGATCGTGGTGCTTATATCTGCCAATCCCAGTCACTGAATCTGTTTATTCCAGATCCGAATTTTGCCAAACTTTCTTCCATGCATTTCTACTCCTGGGAAAAAGGTC
>JADLFY010000114.1 GCA_020849575.1 Candidatus Peregrinibacteria bacterium | reverse complement strand
TTTGTTGTAATTTTCCAAAGAGAATTTGGCATCAATGGGGATGATACGGTCTTTAAAATAGATTACAGCATCAACTTTTTCGCCATTTTCAAAAGGGTATTGAATTTGATACTGATCGGGAGGAAGAATATTCCCCAGGAGAGTTTCCAGCATAATTTCTCCGAGTATCCCTCTTTGTTTTTGACTGGAAAGAATTTTTTCCAAAGATTTCATTTGTTCTGTAAATCCCATTACCTGCTTGTTGGTTTCATCCAGTTTGGTAAGTCTTTCGGTCAGTTCTTTAATGGTGTCCTGAGAATGTTTAAATTGTGTCTGGATGGTTTTGCCGCTTTCAGAAAGGCCTTTGAATAGTTGGTCATTGACTTTTTCCAATTGAGTCTGCATTTCCAGCCTGGTTTTGGACGAAGAATCATGAACTTCGCGACGAAGATTCTCCATCATTTCCAGAAAAATCTTGTCACTGTCGGAATTTTTTGGTTTGTTTTTAAACTCCTGGATTTGCCAGACAATGTAGGCCATGCCTGCTGCCAGTAGTAGAAAAATCAAGATGCTCAAGGTGTTGATATCCATATTTTATTGCAAGAAATTTTTAATTTTTTGGGCTAGTTTAAGGCCAACTATTTTGGCGATTTCTTCTTCAGACTGATTGCGCAGATTTTCTACTGAACCAAATTGTCTGAACAATTTTTGAGTGAGTTTTTTGCCAATACCAGCGATATTTTCCAGTTCGGAGCTAGTATAATCTTTTTGACGCAATTTCCTATTGTATTCAATGGCAAATCGATGTGCTTCATCTCTTAAATGTTGAATCATCAATCTGGTGACATTGTTTGACTCAAGTTGGATAGAATGATTTTGGCCAGGCAGAAAAAATTCCTCCTGTTTTTTGGCAATGGAAATAATTGGTATGGAAATATGATGATCCTGCATTGCTTTGACGGCATGGGAAAGCTGACCTTTGCCGCCGTCTATGACGATCAGATCAGGTGTTTTCTTGAAAGAGGGATCTTCATAATTTCTGCTGCAATCGTAGACGATGACGGTTTTTCCTGATTTGACAGGATATTCCTGCGAATCTACTTTGACCTGCTGAAAGCCGATTTTTTCATATTCTCTCAAGAATTTGGTGGGAATTTGCAGATAAATTCTTTTGGTGTCGAATTTTTCACAGATCTTTTTGATTACAGGTTCGAAATGTTCTTGGGGATGCTGATATTCAGTAAGGAAGGTTTTTAATTTGCTTTCTGAAAGTGTTTTGAAAGTAAGAATTATTTCCTGGTCTTTTTTTACCTGATAGCCAAGTTTGGTTTTGCTTATTTTCAATCCTTGATTGCCAATAGACGGTTTTAGATATTTAAGACGTCTTAAGATAACTTCTTCCATGGAAGCAAAATCATCCGGACTGCCGGGATTTTCCAGATTGATTTTGAAATGGCGATAATCCTGTTTTTTGGGGAAACCGTTTTCAAAAACGCTCATGGATGCCACGGTGTTGGTTCCGGAAAGATGAGAAATGTCATAACATTCCATTCTTTTGGGTGGCTTGCCGAGGCCAAGCAATTGGCTGAGTTCTTCCAGGGCTTCTTCTCGAGTGGCTTTACTTTCTCCTTCCCATCGTGCTCTGGACTGTTTGGCGAAACTGTGAGCATTTTCGAGGGCCAGGGCCATTAATTTGTCGTTTTTACCTTTTTGAGGAATGTTTATTTTTACCTTATGGCCTGCCAGATCGGTGATCCATGATTCAAGTGTTGAATCCTGTTCTGTGGAAATAGGAATAAATATTTCTTTGGGTAAATTAGTGTTGGCTGAATAAAATTGCTGTAAAAATGAAGTAAGAATTTGAGCTTCACTGGAATCAAGATCAGGTTTTTTTATGGTGACATTTTGTTGATCAATAAGCTTGCCTTCCCTGATCTGAAAAATGTTGAAATAAACCAGATCATCTTCGGTATAATAATTGATGATATCAGCGTTTTGATGGTCGGGGCTGGTGACTAACTGGGTTTGATAGATATTTTCGATGCTAAGTATTTTGTCCCGAATTTTGGCAGCCTGTTCAAATTTTTTTTGCTGAGCAGCAATTTGCATATCCTCTTTCAGCTGATTTACCACATTCTGATATCGTCCTTCCAAAAAATCGATAATTCTATCAATAATGCGCTGGTATTCTTCTTGGGAAGGTCTGCCAATACAGGGGGCGACACAACGTTTAATGTGTAAGTCGAGACAGGGATATTTTATGCCGGCTTTACTGACTTTTACTTTTCTTTGAATGGATGGATCAGAATGATCAGATTCTCCGAGATCGGTAATTTCCAGGTGACAATTTCTATAGGGGAAAATTTTTCTAAGCAGATTGAGAGTGTCGTAAATTTTGCTGGCAGCGGATTTTGGTCCGAAGTATTTGGCTTTATCTCTCAGTACTTTCCTGGTTACCAGGATACGAGGATAATCTTCATTGGTGGTTATTTTGATATAAGCAAAATTTTTATCATCCTTCATCAAAATATTATATTTGGGACGCAATTCCTTGATCAGATTGGTTTCCAACATGAGAGCCTCGAGATCGCTGGTCACGACGGTATACTCAATATCGCTGATTTGCTCAACCATTTTGGCTGTACGAGGAGGGTGTTTGTGAATATTTTTAAAATAAGAGCCAACTCTTTTGAATAAGTCGATGGCTTTGCCAACATAAATTATATCGCCTTTGATGTTTTTCATACGATAAACACCAGGGCGATGAGGAATTTTTTTTACTAAATGGGATAAATATTCGTTCAAGTACAAATTTTAAGAAGCTTTGCCTTATTTTTTGCATAGTATATGATAATCTG